>JBIKNH010000168.1:0-9747 GCA_044358815.1 Pseudanabaenaceae cyanobacterium
ATACAATTTTAGCCATACATTCATGAAATCAGCTTATCACTATAGATAAAACTGTCCTCATATTTTGGAATATTTTCTAGAATATTTTTGAGAATATTTTCCAATGTTTACAATAGAATAATTATTAATAAATCTTGCCACCAAACACTACTCCAAAATTTTGCCCACCATCGTTATGATTTAGGACTCTGCTAAAAACGCCTGAATCTCTTGAATAAATCTACTCCCATAGCGTTCCAGTTTCCGACTACCAACCCCTGGAATAGCAGCAAATTCCTGTAGAGTTTGGGGCTGTGCCACTGACATCGCCCGTAAACTAGCATCAGCAAAGACAATATAGGGTGGTACATTCTGCTCGTCAGCGATGGCTTTCCGTAACTTTCGCAACTGTTCCATTAACTGCTCTTCCCGTGCCGTCGCTTGCTGATCAGCTTCACTCTTCTGATTTGACCCTCTTGATGATCTCGGTGTATCAATACTTAGGGCAATAGTGACCGCCCGTTGTTTGCGCATGACTTCCCAACTTAAGGAATTTAACTGCAAAATTGAATAGCCGTCGGTAGTTTCGCTCACTAATCCTTGATGCAACAACGACCGCGCTAGAGAACGCCATGCTTCAGCACTGTGATCTTTGCCGATGCCATAGGTAGACAATGTATGGTGATTATGCTGTAAGACTTTTTTATTTTGGGAACCTCGTAACACATCAATAATATGATTCATGCCAAATCTTTCTTTAGTTCGCGCTACACAGGACAGAAACTTCTGTGCTTCAATAGTCCAATCTTGCTTCGGTTTAGGATTGAGACAGTTATCGCAATTACCGCAATGATCGGGCGCAGTTTCGTTAAAGTAACCCAATTGAATTTTACGGCGGCAATCCGTTCCTTCAGCATAGTCAATCACTTGGCGCAACTGTTGGCGGGCAATGCGTTGTTCATCTTCTAAAGGCTCTTGGGTAATGGGATGGATTTTCTGGGCAATCATATAATCAATGGTTCTAATATCCCCTAGCCCAAAAAAGAGAATACATTGAGCGGGTTCGCCATCTCTGCCAGCGCGTCCGGCTTCTTGGTAATAGTTCTCTAACGAACGGGGCATATCATAATGTAAAACGAATCGCACATCAGGTTTATTGATACCCATGCCAAATGCCACCGTCGCCACGATCAACCGCACATCATCACGAATAAATCGGGTCTGATTTTCGCGCCGTTCGTCATCGCTGAGTCCCGCATGGTAAGCCAAGGCAGGAATTCCATCTCTCTGTAAATCCGCTGTGACTTGATCAACCCGCTTCCGACTTAAACAATAGATAATTCCTGAACCTTTGCTCTGACGTAATAAAGCCACCACTTTTTGCCGTAAAGCTTCGTAAGGTTGCTTCGGCTTTTGACGAACTTCGTAATAAAGATTAGGGCGATTGAAACTGGCAATATGCACATAGGGCTGCCGTAATGCTAACTGATGGATAATATCCTCTTGGACCCGACGGGTAGCAGTAGCAGTGAGCGCCATCATCGGCACCGCAGGATAAATCTGTCGCAATTCCTGTAATTGACGATATTCAGGACGGAAATCATGTCCCCATTCTGAAACACAGTGAGCTTCATCAATGGCAAATCCCCCTAAGCCGACCGTTGCCTCTACCTGTTTCAATAATGCGATAAAATTCTCAGTAAATAACCGTTCGGGAGCTACATATAATAACTTGATTTGCCCATTGAGAACTTCCCTTTCTCTAACTTGATTTTCAGGGAAAGTAAGACTACTATTCAGAAAAGTTGCACTAATGCCATTATCTAATAATGCCTGTACTTGATCCTGCATCAAAGCAATGAGCGGCGATACCACCACCGTTAAGCCAGGTTTCAGCAAAGCAGGTAACTGATAACACAGGGACTTACCGCCACCAGTGGGCATAATCACCAATAAATCCTGATTAGCTAAAACAGTTTCAATAATTTCCTGTTGTCCCCTGCGAAACTGGCTATAACCGAAATAGTGATGTAAGGCTTCATTAATGGAAGTGAAGTGTCTCGGTGCTTGACGGCGGGAAATAGCGGAACTCATACAATATAAACAACGAGAATTAAAAATAATAATTAGAGATAAAGATTAGAGATAAAAATTAGAGATCGCAATTAATACTAGGAATTAAAGCAAGATAGAAGATGATTTAATTAGATTTACCACAAAGAATCGTAATCTATGAACTAGAATCACTTCCAGAATTAATCGCAGATGGTTTTAATAAATTATCACAATTTTTCCGCACAAAATCACAACGATAAATCGCTGGAGCCTGCCATCCCAAAGGAATTTCTAACAAATCCCTTACACCAGTTATCCCTTGCAAAACAAATAATAATAATGCGAAAAAACTTAAAAGTACATGGGTATTACGCCATTTTTGAGCGCGATCTTTATAAATCTCAGGAATAATTGCCAACGATACCACCATCAATGCTGTCACCGTCATGCCAAAATAGAAATGCGAAAAAAACCATTCCTCATCACGGCGATAAATGGCTTGTGGTACACCCCAGGCTGGCAGATTCAATTCCTTAATGCCAAAAGGATGCATTCCTCCTTGAAAACCAATGGCAAGGGCACCAATAATTGTTGCCGCTGCCCAACCCATGCGCCATAGTTGCTGTTCAGTCCTAGCCCGATGGAGCATCACCAAAGAACCGATGGTCATCAAGAACAAACACCCCACTAAACCCACACGCCAAGGTTCAGTATTCCATAAATTACTGCTAATAATTTTCTCTATTGTGGGATGAACCATACCGCCTAAGTCAATCATTAAAACCGCTGTGGCAAGCCATTTACCCACCTTGACGTGTTCTAAACCAACAATAGCTGGAATAGCGCTCTTTTCACCATTACTAATTAAGCGGCGACGTTCCCGATTTTGTAATCCGAAATAAATCGAAATGCCAATTAAAGGAAACACGCACCCTACCGCAATAATGGGATGAATCAGCTTTAGCCAATCTGATAATTCAAGGGTCATAATTAATCACAAAGTTACCTAGATAGGGTGACAAACCGACATAAACAGTTACTATCAAACACCATTTCTGTCCTGATTTACAAATCTTATTTAATCGCAATATAAATCAATTACGATATTATGGCTGATCACTCCCCTTCAAGAAGTAATTCAGCTATAGTGAATTCAGTTATAGTGCCAAACGTTTAGCTAACATACCAAAAATTATGCTCAAGTACATTACCACTAGCGCCCTTGCCTTATCTTTGGTTTTTGCCCCCGCGATTTTAGCTAGTCACAGTGCCGCCGCTGAAACTTTTAATGCCCCAACCAGTGGCATCAGCAAAACCAAAAGTGAATGGGATTTTACTGTGACAAACAATGGAGCAAGAAATATTGTTCGGTTGGAAGCAATTGAAATATCAAATGGTTCCCCTGTGGGCGACTGGCGCTCTTTCTCTGGTTCTTCCATTGCTGCGGGTGGCGGCACATCGGCATTCAGATGGAGTTCTAGTACTGACAACACCTCTTGCACATGGGCAATTCGTGCTGTCTATGTTGACGGATACTCTACCCCTGCGGAATTTGATTTCTGTAAAGAAACTAACCTTGTGTTCAACAACTAATCCTCTGATAAGCTTTGACAACTAATGTTTATAACTAATGTTTATGGCTAATATCAAAGAGGTCTAGAAATTAGAAATAGAACAGTAGTTTTGAACTCCAGTTTAGTCTTAGATTCTAGTCTAATTAGGATTCTAATTAGAATCTCAATTAGAGTTTGATTGGGGTTTGATTGGGTTGAACTAACTACAAATCTTGCTCTGTATTGATTTCGCAATTACCCACTGAAATACTCTTAATACAGAGGAGATTGCAGCAATAATTTAACCCAACAAGTAGCAGAAACAAGTAACAAAAATAAGTTATTAATATGACTATTTTTCTATCAATATTACCCATCATTACCCATCAATTGCTACCTTTCACCTAATCCACAACCTAATCCCTCCATACCACCCCCATGACCAAACCAACTGACGAAAATCTGCCCTCCGCATCCCCTGCACCAAAATCAACCAATCCCAAATTTGACTGGGGTAAGATTTGGCAGCACTTTCCGCAGTTGTTTGGGGGCATGGTGTCATTGTCCATTGCCTTGGTGGGAGGAGCATATTTAGGTAGCACTGCCATTCGTTCCCTGAAAACTAGCGATTCCTTAACGGTAATTGGTTCCGCTACTAAGCCAATTCGTTCCGATTATGCAGTGTGGCGCAGTTCCGTTTCTAGTCAGCAGGTCAACTTATCTCAGTCTTATCAAGAATTGAAACGTCATACTGATCGGATTAAAGCCTATTTGATCAGTAAATCAATTCCTGAAAATGCGATTTCCCTTAGTGCCATTGAGACCCAGCCTGTGCCCGAAGTCAATGCCAACGGTGTCCAAACGGGTAAAGTGCTCTCCTATCGTTTAGTCCAACGTTTTGAAGTTCGTTCCGCTGACGTGGATTTAATTACCAAGATCTCGCGCTCTAGTACGGAAATAATTAACGAAGGAGTTCCCTTTGTATCAGAATCTCCTGAATACCTCTACACCGAATTAAGTAAGCTCAGAGTAGAAATGATTGCCGATGCCACCAGAGACGCAAAAGCCAGAGCCGAAGCAATTTTACAAGTTACTGGTAATCGAGTTGGAGCAATTCGACGGGCAGAAACTGATGTATTTCAAATTACCGCTCGTAACTCCACAGAAACTAGTAACAGCGGCAGTTATAACACCACTTCCATTGATAAAGATATTCGTGCCGTGGTTTCGATTAGCTTTTCAGTAGATTAGGACGCAATGATTTTGGCAATTTGCCGCAAAATCTGTAATACCTGAGGCAGGTCGTCGTCGGGGGGCGAAATAGAAAACAAACCAGATGGTGCGTATTGGGGCGGCTCTGTGGCTGAATTAGGGTGAATTAACTTCAGAAATCGTTACTCACTGCCATTAGTAATTAAGCCAAATGTGGTTCTATGGGGATTAGGGCTGGCTAACATGTAAGCGAGAGCTTGAGGTAGTGCTTTATGCAGCGAAAAACTACTACTTTTTGACTCAATGACCAGTAACCACAGACTTTTTTGGACTACTAAAATATCAATGCGTCCCCGATAGACGGTCTCACGATCACTGGCGGTAATTTCAATAGATTCTTCATCAGTAATCGTAAATTGAGAGCTATAAAAACCTGCTAGATCCAATAATGGAGACAGGATCGCCATTTTGATGATATTTTCTGAAACTACAGACCGTTGGCTGACATGGGCGTAAATCTTCGTAATTCGTTCCAGGTTCTCACGATCATTAGCAGTCAATTCAGGCAAATTTTTCTGCCATTCCCAAAAGAAATCACAGTCATCATTACGCTGTAACAGGAAGTCTTGCGTAAGTTTGTCAAGACTCAGATCCTCAGAAATTCGGAGGGTTTGTCCCATAATTCTCAGTTCTCTTCTGCCAAGGTTTAGGATAGCTGAGTCATCCATTATCAACTAAACAAATGACTCTTTGATAGTGCTAATGCCACTTGGCAACTAATTCTAGTAATTCTAGTAAGTCCACCAAGCGCCATCATAACCAAATCTAAATATAACTAATCTAACGCATAGCCATCCCGCGCCCGACCCATCGCAAATCCCAAAGAACTGCTCACGGTTTGATTGCCATAGAGACAAAACACAAGCAGCGCAATTACAGAGAGACCAGCCGCCACCATAAATACACCAGTTAAACTCAACCAATCCACACAAGCACCCAAAATCGGTCCGGCTGTGGCAATACCCAAATCAAACCCGATCCAAGTTAGCCCCAACACATAACCCCGCTCGTGGGGCAATGTGCGATCTGCCACCAAAGACATCACGGCAGGCACAAACAACCCAGAGCCAATCCCCTCTAAAGCACCACTAAGCAAAAATAAACTGCTACTGTTAGCCTCAGCAATGATTAGCATCGATGCCCCATAGAAACATAACCCGATAGACACAAACAAACCACGCCCCAGCCGATCACTCCATTTACTCAAAAATAATCGGGTAAACAAACTCGCCACTGCCGCCATCATGTAAAACAATCCGGCATTTAGGGGAATATTTTTAGCTTTCATCAACACAGGTAAAAACGTACTCAGTGACCCAAAAACTAAGCCAATGATCAGCAACATGAAAGCCCCTATTCTGATCCGAGGATTGAGTAGAGTTTCCCAAAAACCAGCTTTCACTGTGACTTGACTGATAGATTTATTGATCTCTTGATTACTCTCTTGTTTGTTTATTTCTGGGGTTGAGTCATGGGCGGCGCTCGATTCCGAAGAATCTGAAGAATCTTCAGTAATATTCCGAGACTTTGCCGCAGTAGCTAAGTTTTTCAGGGGAGAAGCCACGGCAAACTCGCGACATTCGTTGATCCCTGTGGTCAACCACAAACCGATCCCCGCCAACAGAGCCGCCGTCAGAAATAAAGTTTGATAGTTGGTATGTTCCATCAGAAATCCACCCAAAGCCGGACCAAAAGCCAACCCCAAAGGATTTACTAAACTCATATAACCAATCACTTCACCCCGTTGATGGGCAGGAGCCAAGTCCGCCGCCAAAGCACCATAGGCAGTAGCAAAAGCCGCCACACTAATACCATGCACTGCCCGCATCACCGTCACCCAGGGCAAAGACGGCAATATTGCATAAATAATTGGCACAACCAGCGCCACCGTTAAGCCGATCCGCATCACAAAGCGTCGCCCTTTCGTATCGGACCAAAAACCCATTTTGGCGCGACAGGACAACAAACCCACCGCAAACGCCCCCATGACCCAACCTAGTTCCACAAAATTTGCCCCTAAACTGCGGACAAACAGCGGAAAAGTTGGTAATTGCGATGCCAAACTAGACCAAAATAATAACCCACTCCAAAATGTCGCCCATAAACTGCGGCGCACTGGAGGCTCCAAATTACCAAACGGAATTGAGAAACTCATAACAAAACCCGAACCAATACCCAATCAAAACGACCAAATTCCAATCAAAATTCACATCAGAACCCAAATCAAGATCTCAATCTAGATCTCAATTCAGATTCCAATCTCAACCATTATTAAAATTCCCACGCAAATTCCCAGGCAAATGCTCACAATGGAAAATTGGGAATAAAGACCCCAAAAACAAAAACAGGCAAGCGCCCAGCCGTTTACACGGATTAAGCCTCACCTGTCTTTGCCTAAAACTTAGGTTAGATATAGCAGTAGCAGATCTTCGCCGAAGGGTTTTCTGATTGCATTCACTAAATGGAATATCCTATGAAATACCCCAACGAACCGTCTTAGTTACCGCCACCATAGTTATGATGGGAGCTACCAGACCGTGCATAGGAAGGTTTAGGACGTTCCACTTGACCATCACGACGACGGACTTCACCGCTGCCACCGCCACGACGATCACCACCGCCGCCACTGCCATAACCACCGCCACTACGACGATTGAAAGGCTTATAGGGACGAGAACCACCCTTATCAGAACGCTCCGGCACTTCCCGTTGCAAAATCTCTAAAGCAGCCTGCTCAGACTTCTCTGATTGCGTATGGGTATAAGCCAACTGCAAAGCCGCCGCCGCGATTGCTTGGGAATCATAATCTTCAGTCAACTGCGCCACCAAAGGCAGGAAGGAAGCCAACCGCTCACCAGTCAGAGTTTGATACATCTTTTCCGTGAACCGACGCAGGCGACGCTCTTGAATTTGCGCTACCGTTGGCAAAGGCTCAGCACTCAGGGCTTGACCAGTTTGCTGTTCCAAAATGCGCAACTTATAACGTTCTTTACCCGTAATCAGTGTAATCGCTAGACCATACTTACCAGCGCGACCGGTACGTCCAATGCGATGCACATAACGCTCAGGATCATCGGGAATATCCAAGTTAAATACGTGGGTCAAACCATCAATATCTAAACCACGAGCGGCAATGTCTGTGGCGACAACCCAACGCACTTGCTGGCTACGGAACCGACGCAGTAAAGATTCCCGCTGAGACTGAGACAGATTGCCGTGGTATTCATCCACACTATGCCCTGCCCCTTGGAGCAATTCCGTTAGACGGCTGGCAGAATCTTTAGTACGAACAAAGATAATCGCAGAGGTAGGAGCTTCCAGTTCCAACACAGGTAACAGAGCTTCTTCCTTGGTCAAATGATGGGGAACCAAATAGATTTGTTGCTCAATGCGGCTGGCGGTATTAGCCTCTGGCTCAATCTTCACCGTCACAGGGTTAGGCAGATAATTCTTCACCAAACGGCGTACCGCTGGGGGCATAGTTGCCGAGAAAAATGCACTTTGCTTAGACGCAGGAGTTGTGGCTAAAATGCGCTCCACATCTTGAATGAAGCCCATATTCAGCATTTCATCAGCTTCATCTAGCACAAACCAAGAGAGGTTCTCCAGACGCAAATCACCCCGTTCCATCAAGTCAATGACGCGACCAGGGGTACCCACTACCACATGGGCACCACGATGCAATTGACTGATCTGACGGTCAATGGATGCACCACCGTATACAGTGGCGATCTTCGCCCCTGGACGGAGGTTAAAACTGCGCATTGCTTGACCGACCTGCATTGCCAACTCGCGGGTTGGGGTCAGGATCAGTGCTTGCAACACGTCTTGATCGGTATCGATCCGTTCGAGAATAGGTAATGAAAATGCAGCGGTTTTGCCAGTACCGGTTTGAGCTTGGCCAAGAACGTTAGCACCGTTGAGTAATTCGGGGATCGCCTGCTCCTGAATGGCAGTAGGCTGGAGGAAACCAAGGGTTTCTAGCTTTGTCGCGCGTGCTTCTGAAAGACCAAGCGATAAAAACGAAGAGGGCATGAATGCTCCTAAAATGAACGACTAAAAAACTTCTCCTCTGCCGAAGCGCCCCGTCTCGCTCTGTGGTGCGTGTAATGCGTGTCGTTGACTTTGCTAAACGTAAGGGATCACTGTCATGGGGATCGCTTACGCAGTGTCAATGCGGACCGTAATCACAGCGGTTCTAGCCCTGAGGCTGAATCGTCATATTGAATCCGCCATACAGTATATGGGAACCAAACATGGGAACCGAGCATTTCAACTTAAATGCCACTACCACTTACTTGCCCCAAACGTGCTTGCAATACATTTATAAAGATTTAATAAGATGTTCCTAGTAAAGAAAATTTGGTGATAAGTCACAAAGTTTTCTACTATAAACAAGGGGGGACATAGTGCAGGCAAACTTTACGCAGAGCCACGTAACCAGAACTTTAAAGCGCCTTGCCTCGCTAAGAGATTACAGCAAGAGCAGGTTTTCTACACCTAGTATAGGGCTATGTTAACGATTGTAAACCACTGTCTAGTAATTCTTTAGTAAATTTCTACCCCTAGTCAGAGGCAGCTAACCAGAGGCAGTCAAGTGAAACCTGATGGGGAGATGCTGCCTGATTAGTTCAAGGTGATGCTTGGGTTTGTAGGTGATCTTTGAGGGGATCACGAATGCAGAGGTGAATTATGCAGAAACATCACTCTATCACGACAATAGATTAATGTCTAGGAAAAATTTGACTTGATATTAACTTGGTATTGACTTGGTTCGGGTTGACTAGTTGTCTGGGGAGAGTCTCAGGGGCTGAATCCCTTTGATGAAGCGGATCTTAATGAGAACTTAGATAAAATTGCGGGGCATTATGGGGCATCGAGCGGCGGT
>JBIKNH010000169.1:0-9688 GCA_044358815.1 Pseudanabaenaceae cyanobacterium
CCTAAAGGGTGTCATCACTGGGGACCCCATAGACATTGAACGGAAAGGGATGGACATTCAACCTGAGTGTGAGCCTAAATGCGTTATTTTCCTAAACTGCAACAAGGCACCATCAATTGTTGCCACACAAGAGGCGATTCAGTCACGGTATGCCATTGTCACATTCAGTAAAACCTACACAGATAACCCGACGGGTCCGGATGATATTCAGTCTGATCCACGGTTTAAATATGATCCAGACTTTTTACGCCGCGAGGTTTGTCCATCACTCCTAAACCGTCTGCTTGAGTCTCTTGTCCGTTTGGTACAGGATGGCGGTATTGACTACACCCCATTAGATGGTGCGATGCAAAAGGTTCAAGAGGAATCATGCCACCTAATCAAATGGGCAAATGACATCGGGCTTACCACTGGCAAGGGACGTATTAAATTGGGTGACCTGTTTGATTCATTAACCCAATGGTATGTAGATCAAGGGGTTTTAGAGGTTGAGACGACGGCATTAGGCAAGAAAAAGTTTGAATGGTTGGACGAGGGAAACAGGTTCGATCCTTGGATTAAAGCACCACGATTAATGAGGCAAGCTATCTCGAAAGTGTTTCCTGAAGCAAAATTTAGCGAACGGACAGAGCACGGATTTTTTGTTACTGGCATTCAGTCCATGAATTTTTCAATTTATCCTAATTTTGCTTCATTTGATTCAGGAAAAGAAGAAAACCAAGGTATAGAGACAGTTTCAGAGGCTGAACCAAATCCTGAACCAAATAATTTTGACTCAGGTTTAAATTTTGCTTCAGGTAATGAAGGGCTGAACCAAAATCCAAATCCTGAACCAAATTTTCTAGAGGCTGAACCAAACTTATCGGCTCCTAGAGCCAATCCTGAACCAAATGAAGCGGATGAACCAAATTTCTACATTGGTCAGCCAGTGAAATACATCGGCAACAATCACCAAACCGCTCGCTACTGGCAGTACGGGAAACCTGTGATTGAACGGATTGATAATGGTCTCGCGGTTGTCTCAAAAGGCTATGGACTAAAAATAGCCGTAGATTTGCACGAATTGTCTAGAGCTTAAAATCAGCAATCAGTAAATCTAACTGATTTTTATCCATGTCTCAGTGCTGTATCACCATCAGATATTTATTATGCTAAAGCAGTTATGGAAACTCTACATTATCGTTACTCTAGGGTTTTTATTAACCAAAGCAAAATGACTAAAACCCATACAGGGAAACGGTTTGGGTGTAGTGCGGTGTGGTTAATAAAAAGTTGATCTGAATAGCTGTTTAAATTCTTGGGGGACTACAAGATTTACCAGGTTCATAACCTTTGATATCGTCATATTTACATTCCACGCCGTTACGGTAAATCTTGATTTTTAGGTTTTGATTGCTAACGGTGGTAGCGTTTGCGGCAATATGGGCATCAGGTCTGATGTTTAGCCGTATTGTGTAGGGTAGTTTTGCTTCAAAGTTTTTCAATTCTGATGTACCACCATTGTCAGGTAAGTTAATGGTGTAGTTGCCCCAGACTGTTACCCCATGATTACCTAGGTATTGAACTTCTATGGGGACAGTGATAGGGCTATAAACTAATGCACCTTCTCTTAGTGAAATAGATTTATAGGCTAGTTGAAACCCAAGGCTTAAACCTAGAATTACCCCAATGGCAAAAACTAACCAACGGTTTAGGGGCTTTTTTAGTCTGTATTTTTCTTTCATGCAATGGATTGACTAATTTTCTAAGCCTTTCTATCACTGCTGTTTGTATTTCTCTCAATTGATTCTTGACTTAATTAGCTGACTCACTGATCAACATCTGCACCAGCATTTGCCCCAGATCTAACATAGTCTTAGTTTTTTCTCGAAAATTTTCCGGTGGCTTATAGTTGCCGCCCCAGTTACGCAGCCATTTGTCTAAACTACCTAAACCACTGCCCAGCCACTTCGCCACCGCTTGGAAAACCTCTTGGGGTCCCACACCGGAAGCCACTTGCACCACAAATACGATAATCGCAATAAAAAATGCTGTTTGAATACTGGTTTTGATCACCTTGAGTAACCAAGTCAACAGTAAGACAGAAACTAGCAACGCCCCAATCATCAGTGCTACATTCATGGATTTTTGATCTGCTCCCGTCAATGGCTATAGGGCTGATTCTACTCCAAATTAATCACCATTCCCTCTGGGTGTAATTATCATTTACGGCATAATTCACAGGATGATTTACGGGATGATTTCTCCCCCTAGATCTTTTTTTGTAGTATGTTGTAGTATACTTGTATTATTCAAGGTGCTACAAACCGATTGAACATTACTGATTGGACATTGAAGTTATGCCTTATCAAACTTTGACTGAAATATCGGGTAAAACTGGGGCGAAAAATTCTGGCAAAAAGTCCCGCAAAGATCCCTCTCAAAATCCGTCTCAGAATTCAGATCAAGAACTTGCTCCGGTACTGTCTTGGGCTAACCATGATCTCGGTCCCGAGGAAATGAAAATGGTGCGTAACGTTGCGGGGTTACCGTTCATTTATAAACACGTTGCTTTAATGCCCGATGTGCATCTGGGTAAAGGAGCTTTAGTTGGTTCTGTGTTGGCTACCAAAAAAGCGATCATTCCTGCGGCGGTGGGGGTCGATATTGGTTGCGGTATGGCTGCCATGAAATTACCGTTTCGTGGTGAGCAACTGGAAGGCAAGCTGAAAAAAATCCGCCTCGATCTTGAAGCCGCTATTCCCGTGGGTTTCAATGACAATAAAGAAGTGGATCGCATGGCACAAAATTGGCAAGGCTGGCGCGAGTTTAGCGACTTGCATTCTGGGGTACAGGATCAGGAAGGTAAAGCAATGCGTCAGTTAGGTTCCCTTGGTGGCGGCAATCATTTTATCGAAGTTTGTCTCGATACCGATGGCGTGGTTTGGTTGATGTTGCATTCTGGCTCGCGGGGCATCGGCAATATTATGGCGCAATGTCATATCAACACTGCCAAGCAATTAGCCAAGTTAGCGGAAACTAGCTTACCCGATCCTGACTTAGCTTATTTTGTGGAGCAGACTCCTGAGTTTGATGCTTATTGGCATGACTTGCAATGGGCACAGGATTACGCACGGATGAATCGTGATGTAATGATGGCGAGATTTAAGCGAATTATTGAGAAGCATTTAGCTGGTGGCAAGCCGACGTGCCCCATGTTAGAAGTGAACTGTCATCATAATTACGCTGAAAAAGAAACTCATTTTGGCGAGTCTGTTTATGTCACTCGTAAGGGGGCAGTGCGGGCGCGGGAAAATGATTACGGGATCATCCCAGGTTCGATGGGTACGAAATCTTATATTGTCAAGGGTAAAGGTAATCCTGAAAGTTTCTGTTCTTGTTCCCACGGGGCGGGGCGGTTATTTTCTCGTAATAAAGCTAAGTTGCAATTTACCTTGGATGATTTGATTGCCCAAACCGCTGGGGTGGAATGTCGGAAAGATCCGGATCTGATCGATGAAATTCCTGGCGCATATAAACCGATTGATCAAGTGATGGCGAACCAGTCGGATTTAGTGGAAATCGTCGCGACGTTGAAACAGGTTTTGTGTGTGAAGGGGTGAGGATATTAGGGTGGCTGGTTTTTAAGCTGCCCTATTGAACGATCGAGCTAACGCGCTAAATGGGTGATTAGGCAAAAATTTTCTGTATAACATCTCGTATAGTGAGATTTTGATCGGCAACCATAATCTTGGTATTGCAGCACAAATGCTCTAGTATGCTATAATGATTCACTGGTTCGCTAGAGGCTACAAGGAGGGAGAAGATGGCACGTGCTGTAGATGTGGCAAAATATATCCTAACTAAAACAGGCGAAATGACTGCGATGAAGCTCCAGAAGCTTGTTTATTACAGTCAAGCTTGGTCTCTTGTATGGGATGAAAGTTCCTTGTTTGATGAAGATATTCAGGCTTGGGCGAACGGTCCTGTAGTGCCTGTTCTATATGAGTATCATCGAGGTCAATTTAAGGTTAATAAAGATACCTTTGCTGATGGGGATATTAACGCTTTAACTCCCAATCAGCAAGACTCTATTAACAAAGTTCTAGAGGCACTTCAAGAAAAGAGTGGACAGTGGTTAAGTGATTTAACTCACATGGAGTCTCCTTGGAAAGACGCTAGAGGCGACCTGAAACCCGCAGAGAGGAGTGATAAAGTCATCTCCTTAGCTGCGATGTATGAATATTATTCAATTCTATGACGGATAAACTTTCCAAAGCTGAGAAAAGGAAGCAAAGGCAAGAAGAGAAAGCTCAGGCACGCAAAGCAAAGTCGGTAAAATTTTCATCTAGCGCGGAAGATGCGGTAGTCAAAACTGTGAAAATAGCCCCAATACCTGAGCTTTCCTTGAAGGTTGTTAAGGTTCAGGAAATACCAAGCAGAAATAAGTCGTTGTATCTTCCTAGTGAAGAATCATTTACAATAACTTGTAACCTGACTTGGTGTACTACTGTGTCTGACTTGCAAGGAAAGTGGTCATGGCAAGAACCAAGATGTTGGACAGAGGAAGAATGGGAAACTCAAATACATTACCATTTCAGTTTGTTAGAAAAATTAACTTGGTCGGAAATCTTAGAGCAGAAAACACCTGCTAAACATGGCAAAAGTTTGCGTAAAAATCACCATCAAGAGCTGTCTTCTTTAGTACAAGAAGCTCAGGGGCGCTGGATTGAAATCGGTTTAGAAGAATACGATACAGCGTTTCGCTTTAGAGTTGCTAGCACCATCAGAGCTTGGGGCATAAAGCTACAAGGGCATTTTTATCTGGTTTGGTGGGAAAGGTATCACAAAATATATCCAGTCTAGTAGGGTGCGTTACATTCCATTAACGCACCTTATCCAATGTTCAAAACTTGTGCGTTACGCTGACGCTAACACACCCTACATTTCTATGTTTTTGAGGCTTAATCATCCCAAGAACCTTGAGGTTTGGCTATACGTTCACCACTACCCCAATCCTTGGGATAGACACCTTGCGCGATGAATCGATGAATACTTGAATATTGCCAATCTTGAGGATTCTCACATAAGCCATGCCGCACTGGATTGTCATGAATATAATCGCAATGTACCGCAAAATCTTTCTCATTGCGGATTAAATGTTCCCAAAATCGGCGTTGCCAAAGATTGCTTTCCCCACGCCGCTCTCTTGACTGAGAAATGTCACGATTTACTTCTAATAGCTTTCCATAATGTTTTGTGATGTAAGTTTTGATTAATCTTAATCGCACCGATAAATCTCGATCATCAGGCGGTAAAGTCCACAAACAATGGAAATGATCAGGCAATAGAACAAAAGCATCAATAGAGAAAGAGTATTTCACTCTCACCTTTTCAATTGCTTCTCTAAGTGCTTTTCGAGCCACATCACAACATAACCAAGGTTCGCGCTGATAAGTAACTTGAGTAATAAAGAAAGTTCCTCCCAACACATTAGGTCTCCGATAATTAGACATTTGCGCATGAAGATAGCTGACATGGTTAATATACGCCGATCTTGTAGGGTGCGTTAATGAAATGTAACGCACCTTGTTTGACATTAACTAGATTTCAAGTATTAGGTTTAACGTTAAACTCAGTTATTGCATTGCAGTAATAAGTATTGATAGGCAACGTTAAGCTTCATAGAGCAACTTTTAGGTTATTCTCTACATTAGCCAACCATAAAACAATTTCTAAAAAGGATTAACGATACTATGCAGCTAAACACAATAACCTTAGGCACCAGCAGCATCTATTGTGTTAATCCCGCAGAAGTACCCATTGTTTACAACCAAGTGCAAGGATATCTCAAGCACGGTATCCACCTCAAAGAAGACGATATCGTATTTGATGTAGGAGCAAACATTGGACTGTTTTCGCTTTGGGCAGCCCAGCACTACAGCAATATTTACATCTACGCTTTCGAGCCTGTACCACTTCTTTTTGAGGCTTTGAATAAGAATTTTCAGCAGACTGATCCTAATCGTCTCAGAGCATTTCCCTTTGGATTAGGGCGCGAAAATGCAACCGTTACTTTTGCTTGCCATAGTCATGCTACTGCTATGTCAACTGCTTACCCGTATACTCAACAAGAAAAAGCTGAATTTCAGCAATTCATACTTAATAATTTGTCAGAGACAAGACGAGCCGAATTGCAGTCAAAGCTAGAGTCAATATTTGAGACAGAGCCAATAGAATGTCAGTTGAGAACAGGAAGCGAAGTCATCCAAGAAATTAATCCCCCAAAAATTGATCTCCTAAAAATTGATGTTGAAAAAGCTGAGATGGATGTAATACTTGGCTTTACACCAGATGATTGGTTAAAAGTTCGTCAGGTTGTGATTGAGATTCACAATTTAGATAACAGATTAGATGCCATTCAATCTTTACTATCTCAAGCTGGTTTTAAGATTCTAGCCATTGACCAGGACGATATGTTTAAAGGTTCAAATATCTATAACCTCTATGCATCCCGAACCATATAGAGACTTACCTAAAAACTGCTGTCACTTTCCTTAACCCAACTAGAAACGATAAAACCAACCAATAAACAATCACGGCGATCGCCAGCAAAAATCTTGTAGGGTGCGTTACATTTTATTAACGCACCTTGTTTAATGTGCAAAATTCATACGTTACATTGACACCAACCAAGCCTACATTTTGACCAACTGCGAGTAAACAAATACCCTCCTAGATCGAACCAATCTAAGAGGGTACTGTTTTTTAATTCACAAATTGAGAAATAGGAGCTAAGAACTTATAGTTCCTCAAACATCACAGCCTAAAGCGCCAAAGAAGAACCAGCCTTATCAGGGGTATAGTCCGGCAAACTCACCTTCACAGGTTGAACATGCCAAATTTCATCACAGTATTCCTTAATAGTGCGATCCGAAGAGAACTTCCCAGACCGTGCCACATTCAGAATGGACATAGTGAGCCAGCGTTCTTGATCTTCGTAGGCTTTACCCACTTCTTCTTGGCAGTCCATATAGGCTTGGAAATCCGCCAATAACATATATTCGTCATGGTACAACAGGGAATCTACCAAAGGCTTGAATAGATTGGTGTCACCATCGGAGAAATAACCCATCGCAATACGATCTAAAACCATTTTCAATTCGGGATTAGATTCATAATAGCTGTAAGGATTATAGCCATTGGCTTTCGTAGCTTGAACCTCTTCAGTGGTCAAGCCAAATAAGAAGAAGTTATCTTCACCCACTTCCTCGCGGATTTCGATATTCGCACCGTCGAGCGTACCAATGGTAACTGCGCCATTCATGACAAACTTCATATTACCAGTTCCAGAAGCTTCTTTCCCAGCGGTGGAAATCTGTTCTGACAGATCTGCTGCGGGATAAATCATCTGTCCTAAAGAAGCACTGAAGTTCGGTAAGAACATTACCTTCAAGCGATTATGGACATCAGGATCGCGGTTCACCACATCGGCAACAGAATTGATCAACTTAATGATCAACTTCGCCATGAAATACCCAGGAGCCGCTTTGCCACCGAAGATGAACGTGCGCGGTACAACTACGGTATTAGGATCATGCTTGATTCGTAAATACAATGCGATTACGTGCAATACTGCCAAAAGTTGCCGCTTATATTCGTGAATCCGCTTCACTTGAATGTCAAACATCGAATTAGGATCGACTTCTACGGCATACTTGCTGATATAGTCCGCCAGGCGCTGTTTGTTGCCCTTCTTGATGGCGTGCCACTTCTGACGGAATTCTGGTTCATCTACGAACTGCTCTAACTTCCGTAGTTCGTCCAAATGAGTCAGCCAAGTAGTACCAATTTTCTCGGTAATCAGAGCGCACAGAGTAGGATTACTCAGCAGCATCCACCGACGGGGGGTGACTCCATTGGTTTTGTTACAGAACCGCTCCGGATAGATTTTATAGAAATCATGGAGCAAATCTTTTTTAACCAATTCCGAATGGAGCGCCGCTACCCCATTGATAGCATGGCTGCCTACGGTTGCCAAATGTGCCATCCGGACTTGCTTTTCCCGACCTTCTTCGATCAAAGACAGGCGGTTTGCCATTGCTTCATCATCGGGATACCAAGTATGGACATCCTTCAAAAAGCGGTGATTGATTTCGTAAATAATCTCTAAATGGCGGGGTAATAAACTGCCGAACAATGCCACAGACCACTTTTCCAAAGCTTCAGGCAACAGGGTGTGATTGGTATAGGCAAAAGCCCGCTGGGTAATCCGCCAAGCATCATTCCAGTCAAAGTTATACTCATCCACCAACAAGCGCATCAGTTCCGCAATACTTACGGCGGGGTGAGTGTCATTGAGTTGGATCGCGGCTTTGTCAGCGAAGTTATCGAGGCTCTTGTTCCGTTGCAGATGGCGACGAATCATATCCTGTAACGAACAAGATACAAAGAAAAACTGTTGCTCTAACCGCAGTTGCCGTCCTTGGGGGGTGTTGTCATTGGGATATAACACCTTAGAAATGGTTTCCGATTTAATCTTGCTCGAAACCGCCCCGTCATAGTCCCCAGAGTTAAAAGCTTGGAAGTTGAAGTCATCCCCTGCTTCAGACTTCCACAGGCGCAATGTGTTCACAGTATTGGTGTTATAGCCAGGGACTGGGGTGTCATAGGGAATCCCCACAACGGTATTACTAGGAATCCAGCGCACATGGGCACGACCGCGATCATCGTGATAAACCTCCGTATGACCGCCGTATTTAACTTCGATGGATTCGTCCTGGCGCTGTACTTCCCAAGGATTACCGCCACGGAGCCACTTATCGGGAATTTCCACCTGCCAGCCGTTGTCAATGCCCTGATTGAAAATGCCAAACTCATAGCGAATCCCATAGCCAATGGCGGGAATCTCTAAAGTTGCCAAAGAATCCAGGAAACAAGCTGCCAAACGTCCCAAACCGCCATTACCCAAGCCAGGATCGAGTTCTTGCTCTAGGACATCTTCTAGATTTAAACCAGTAGTAGCAACCGCTTGGCGGACATTTTCGTATAAATTAAGGTTGATCAGGCTATTACCCAAATGCCGCCCCATCAAAAATTCGGCAGAGAGATAATAAACCGTCTTGACGTTTTGATCCTGATAGGTTTTGAGGGTTTTGAGCCAACGCAGTAACAGACGATCACGGGTGGTGTAAGCCAACGCCATGTAATAGTCAGTGTCTGTGGCAATCTCATCGTACTTGCCCTGAATATAAAACAGGTTGTCAGCAAAAGCCCGTCTGAGAGTCTCTACACTCAAACCAGTCCGGTCATCTTCCACCTTGATATTAGGCAATACGTTTGTTTCCATAGAGTCTATCCTGAAGTTTGCAGAAAATTCTGAGTAAATTTATTTAGTTGTGTTTAGCTGTTTGCCGTGATTAGCCAGAAATTTACGCCAAAAAATGCCCTAAAAGTTACATCAAAAATTTAAAGTCAAGTTTTGATGCAAACTTTAACGCCATGCTTAACCAAAAATTCTAAGATTGATGGATTAATGCTGACATGCAATATTCTGGAATTATTTCTGGGACTATTATCGAATCTATTGATGTGTGCGGCGACAATTTGCTAATGGATTTTGTCTGGCAATGTTGACATATACAAAAGGAGAGGGAGGTTAATCACGCGGTTAATTGATTAGAGCCATTATTGTCAACAGTCATGAAGG
>JBIKNH010000018.1:0-31531 GCA_044358815.1 Pseudanabaenaceae cyanobacterium
TACTTTAGAAAAAGACTTTACAAAAAGTTTTAATAGATAACTTAAATTCATGGAAATGATTTTAAGATAGTGCCATAATTCCCTAACTTGCATTAAATAAAATTAAAAGATTTTTTGGGTGGGAATATATTCAGTAATTGAAGGTTTGAGTTTCACAATAGCACGGTATTCACCAATAGTTTCCGGTCGTGCTAAAACTCGGCAACGTCCCCAGTAAATGAGAGATTCTTTCGGGCGATCCGTTAATTCATAAACTTCAGCTAGAAAACAAGCTGCGATGCCCCTTCCTGGCACGTCAGACGGCAATCTGGCGCGGCTAATCTTAATTGCGGCATTTAGTTCCCATTCAGCTTCTCGATAACGCTGCATTTGCAGATAAACCCAACCTAGATTACGATGTAACTGATACTTAAGCAGATAGTTAGGTTCGTGAGTGGTCAAGTTACAGTCAACTCTTTCCATTCCCATTTTTAAATAAGTTTCAGCCATGCCTAAATCACTTTGAGCAATGTAAACGCGACCAATATTATTTAATGCTTGCTGATCACCCATTTTTAGGGCTTCTTGGTAAGCATGAATCGCGTTGTCATTGTCACCTACTGATTCGTAAATTAGACCTAGTTGAGTATATACTTTTGCCCTACTACTAACCTTCTGCGCTGGAACTTTCAGAGCTTTTTCAAACATCTCTTTAGCATCTAACAATCTACTGCTGTCATAATCTTGTTGACCTTTAGCAGTAAAAAACCGAAAATAATAATCTGGTAAAGTACGATGAGCTATGAATGCACATCCAAATAAAAGTGCTGCTACTAAACAAGTAAATATACAGGTAAATCGTCTAGGGATACCAATTTTAGATAAATCCTGATCTGCATTAATTTTATTGTTGCCCTCCTGCATATTACTGGTCAACCAAGCCAATGCTGCTGTGGGTGCCACCAAGCCAAATGACTCCAATACACCTACACCATCAGCACTAATTAAAGGCAATATTTCTGTCATTAAGGAAGCAAATCCCGCTAAAAATATTAATGACAAAAACTTCCAGAACCAGTTTAATTTTTCCCAAGGACTAACGATTACCGTTGGGGTCATTAACCACCACCAGCGCTCCTGAGGCGGATTGATAATTTTCCTTAGTTCTGGGAGATTTAGTTGTTCTGAAATAATTTCTTTCTGTCGATGAAGGTAATCATCTAGCTGAGAAATTTGTAAAAGTTGTTCCCCAGTAATGGAAATTTTCGCTTGTAGTAATTCCTCTAAAGCATCCCGAATTAGTAAAACACTGAGAATATGAATCACTAATAGTTGAATTACTCAGGATATTAGGAGCATTTTCAATAGTTTTAAATACTTCTAAACTATTGGCATAGGCTGCAATTTTTGATAACACATCATCTCGTGTTGGGAAACCCATTAAATCCTTTCCCATTACACTTTTAGCTAGAATCAGGGCAATAATGTATTCTGCTAGTGTGTTTCTCATGGAGCATTATCTAGAAAATATTCTTAGTTGAAATATACTCAGAAATTGAAGGTTTAAATTTCACAATAGCGCGGTATTCAGCAATAGTTTCGGGACGAGCCGCATTACGACAACGTCCCCATAATTCAAGAGCTTCCTTAGGGCGCTCGGTTTCCTCGTACACCTGAGCCAAGAGACACACTGCCATACCTCTACCAAGGGTATCTTCAGGTAGGTAATCACGACTAATAATCCGCGCATGACCTAGTTCCCATTCTGCTTCTCTATAGCGCTTTTGTAATAGATAAGACCAGCCTAAATTCCGATGAATCTGATAACGCAGCAGATGATTTTCTGACTCTTGAGGATTTCCTTCCACTCTCTCTAAACCGATCTTCAAGTATGTATTAGCCAATTCCAAATCCCCCTTCGCAATATAGACCCGACCAATATTATTCAATGCCTGATTGCTACCCATCTCCAGCGCCCTTTGATAGGACTCAATTGCTTGATCATTCTCACCAACTGATTCATAGATTAAGCCTATATTAGTGTGAACTTTAGCAACATTGATATTGGATTGCTCCGGTATTTTGAGAGCTTGTTCAAAACTGTTCTTTGCGTCGATCAATTTGCTACTCAAATACTGCTTTTCCCCTAGTTTGACGGATGAATTGAAATAGTAAGTCGGTAAATGTTGACGGGCTACTAGAGCACCTGCAAATAAAACTCCCGCAATTAAACAGGTGACTTCACTACAAAAACGCTTAGGAATACCGATTTTTTGCATGGCTTTAGCAAATTTTTCTTGACCTTCACCACCCTGCATATTCGAGCTAACAGTACTGATTAAAGCCGCTGGTCCCACCAAACCAAAAGACTCAAAAATCCCCACGCCATCGGCAGCAACTAGGGGTAAAATTTGGGTCATTAAAGAAGCAAAACCCGCCAAAAATAGCAAGGAAATCAGATTCCAGATGCCATCCAAACGATCCCAAGGTTCTTCTTTAATTGGCGGAGTCATAAACCACCACCAACTAGACTCTGGAGGAGCGATGACTTTCCGCCATTCTTCCAAATTGAGTAGATTGAGTAAAGTACTGCGGTTGTAGTAGAGTCGATCATCCAATTCGGAAATAGTAATCAGTAGTTCTCCTTGGGAAATCGTTCCTTCCGCAATCGTCTTTTGCAGTAAATCCCTAGCTAAAAGTAGCTCTATGGCACCTTCAGAGTTTAAAGGTTCTGGTGAGTCCGTGAGTTCTAGATTGGTGATTCCCTTAGCATATTGGTGAAGTATCGCTAACAATTCAGCACTGATATAACTAGCAAGATGCATATAGTCATCATTGTCCAGTCCGCTATCTAGACCGCTATTAGTCATCGTGGAAACCGCTGCACTATCCATTTCACCATCCATAAATGTTGTTGAGTTATGCTCTGTCATAATTACTTTACTCGGAATAGTTGAATCTGAATCTCTTAGGTTACTTCACCAATTCTGTGGTAAAAGACCAGAAAATGCTCTTTTAGAAAATACCTTTGGTTGTAACGTACTGGGCAATGGAAGGATGCATTTTAACAATGGCACGATATTCAGCAATTGTCTCAGGGCGACCTAGCTCACGACAGCGCCGCGCGTACTTTTGTCCTTGAGGGATATCATTCTTTTCGTTGTAAATATGTCCTAGGAAACAAGATGCGATCCCCCGACCCAGAGTATCGTCAGGCAGTTTATTACCGATTTTAATTGCTGTTTTCAATTCCCTTTCAGCTTCGTTATAGCGCTTCTGCTCTAAATAAGTCCAGCCTAAATTGCGTCGTAATTGGTACTGTAAGAGAAGCGTTTCCGGTAATTCATCAACACTGTTATCTTGGGTGCGCTGAATCCCAATTTTGAGGTAGGTTTCCGCCTCTTCAAAATCTCCTTTAGCAATGTAAACCCGCCCCAGATTGTTAATCGCTTGGTTATTACCTAATTGCACTGCCTGATTGTAGTTCTCGATGGCTTTCTCATTTTCACCAATAGATTCTTCAATTAGTCCTAAATAAGTGTAAACCTGAGCAGTCTTTTCGCTTTCTTGATCGGGAATCTTTAATGCGCGGTTGAAAGATTCTTCTGCCGCAACCAGTTGACTACTGTTATAAGCTTCAGTGCCTTTCTTGACCGATGACTGGAAGTAGTACTTAGGTAAATTTTGCCGTGCTACCATTGCCCCACCAAACAAAGCCGCTGCCAAAAGACAAGTTACTTCACTACAGAAACGTTTAGGAATTCCAAATTCCGCCATCTTTTCGGCAAATTTCTCCTGACCTTCACCGCCTTTGACATTGGAGCCAACCATTGTCAGCAATGCCCCAGGTCCCACCAAGCCAAAAGACTCAAAGATCCCCACCCCATCCGCAAATATCAAGGGTACGATTTGAGACATCAATGAAGCAAAACCAGCTAAGAAACCTAAGGTAAGCAGATTCCATAACCAATCAAGGTTATCCCAAGCATCATGGACTTCCGGCGGCTGCAAAAACCACCACCAGTGACTTTCCGGTGGGTTAATCATTTCGCGCCACTGTTCCAAAGCTAAAACATAAACAACAATGCTGCGCTTGTCATAAAGAATACGATCTAGTTCGGCAATTCTGATCACAAACCTAGGGGGAATGTCAGAGCCAATGGCTGATTGCAGTGCATCCCTCGCCAGCAAAAGATTTAAAACATCTTCTTCGGCTAAGGTATCCTTAGTATTCGGCAGATCTAAAACCTTCAGTAAAGCCGTGTAATTAGCTAAATTTTGCGCAATATCAGATTGTTCGTCATCATCTTGGGGATTGATAACCTGGGTGGTTATGTCTGCGGAATCTTCTGACGATAAGTTTGAGAGTTCTGAATGATCTGCTGACATATCATTAACGCAAAGTACTAATCTAGATGAGCCTCGGATCTGATTTTCCCATTTTTGTGATCCCAAATTTAGGTGTTTTGGGACAACTTACTGGAATTTTTTGCTGGAGTAAATCGTAGCAAGAGTTGAATTTGCTCTGATATCGCCTTGGTAAATAGCCATAGTCTAAAATATTTTCTATTAAATTTTGCTTCAGACTTCTTGTCAATATTTTCAACCTTATTTTCAACGTTTTCAATCTTTTTGAGATTGATTGAAGTTTATTCACCAGTTGTGCTAGTGAGCAAGTGATATTCGCTTACTTTTAACTCTTGGAAAATTTATTGAAATTCATCGAAATTTATTGAAATTTCTGGAGCAAATTTCTTAGGAAATGGTTTAGGACTAGGCTAGTTACCAGTTGGCTAAGATAATGACATTACCTAGGGATGATGCAAAAAATTTTGCTCATCTGTGGTTAATGGTTCAAAACTAGTTAACTGTTGATCGAGCAATTCCACCGTAGCATCAGACACATCTTGATTTGCTACTGATCTGGTATTGAGTCTTGCGATCAAAGTGTCACGTTCTGCGGTACAAAATACAATTTCACAGGGAATATTTGCCTTACTAGCAGCTTCAAGAACTGCCCGCCGTAGGGCAACCCGATCATATTTGGCATCGAGAATTACTGTGGCTCCCCCTTGGGCTAGGGTAATGCCTAATTCTGTCAATTTGGCATAGGTTTGGGCGGTCATTTCAGGGGTATAAATATCAGCATTCCGTTCTGTTAAGCCCACTCCCGCCAGATGCTTCCGAATCACATCAGATCTGAGGTGAATGCCCTGGTGCGCTATGGCTAAGGCTTTGGCTTGGGTACTCTTGCCACTGCCGGAAACCCCACACATCATGATTAATTTGCCTTGATTGGGTTGGGTGTACTGCCACGCCAACTGATAATAAGCCCGTGCTTCGGTGGCAGCGTTTTGTTTGACTGGTTCAGGGATGGCGGGGTCATCTAGCAAAAATGAGGTGACCTTGGCGCGGACATAGGCACGCATACTGCAATACAGCGGTAGCAGGGGTAAACCACCATAATCTCCGGTGTATTCCAGATAGGTATTCAGGAAGGCATTGGCTAAGTCGGCACGGTTACGAAATTGCAGATCCATCAACAAAAACGCCGCGTCGTACAGGACATCACTGTTACGAAATGGCTCATTAAACTCAATGCAATCAAAAATCTGAATTTTGCCCCGATGCAAACAAATATTTTTTAAGTGGGCATCGCCGTGGCATTCCTTGATTTTGCCTTGGTTAATGCGTTGGGTAAACAAGTCCCCTTGGGTGGCAAAAAAATGATCCGTATAGGCGCGGGTTTGCTCGAACCAAGTTGGTTCTTGGGCAATGCCGATGTATTTGGCGGTGGCGTTGTAGTTATCGTGGGAAACCTGTTGCACCGCTTCCATGGTGCCAAATGTGGCGATATGGTCATTAGTAGCGGCGATCTGATGAAATTGGGCTAACTGGCGACCAATCTCCTGCACATGGTCTACCGTTAACTGGTCTTTTTCAAATAGATTTATCAGCAAATTATCCTGATCAAACTGCTGCATTTTCAGGGCATAGTCTGCCACCACCGCACCACTGCCTGAACCGCTATCACCTAAATGATATTGACCATCAGCAGTCTCAGTAATGGGAATGACTTCAAGATATAGTTCCGGTGCTAACCGTTGATTGAGGCGAATTTCTTCCTGACAAAAAAACTCACGCTTTGCCAAAGTGGAAAAATCCAGAAAACCGAAATTCATCGGCTTTTTCACCTTATAGGCATACTCACCGGTCAGCAACACAAAAGAAATATGGGTTTGGAGGAGTTGGATCGGTTCACTGACAGGGTGGGGATAAAAATCCGCTGTCAACATTTGGGCGATTAAAGGCGGCAAAGCAGGGGAAGAAGACATGAATTTTGGCGCTGTTTCGGCTATACAGTCAGTTAAGGTCTGGATCAATTTTAGGGGGAATTAGCTACAAATTTAGCTACAACCTATTCTCTACTCTCCATTCCCTACCGCCCAAACCGCACCAAAGCCCCTCGTAATTTGACCGCATCCATTTGATACCAACGTTCTAACCGCTGTAATTCTTCCGTGAGAGATTTCGTCACCGGAAAGTCGGGGCACTCATACCCTAAGCTACGTAAACCCGCCACAATTACCGCCGGAGACACCCACCACTCTTGCCCTAAACGCAGTAAATCTAAGGGTTGGGTCACAGACATGGCAGACTGCGGCAATAACGCCATTAGCTTAGTCATCAACTCGTGATCTGTGGGAATCGGTGGCTGCCCCTGTCCGATGTAAACCACTAAGGGGCGATCGCCCGCGCTTTGGGTTGTTGCCATCAGCCAGCGTAAATGGGTCATAGACGGCGGCAAACTCCATAAAACTAAACTGGCATAAACTTGTTTGTTTAAAGGACGATCTACGTCTACCCCGCCGTTGTTAGGATCGTTATTACTGTTGGTATTAGTGGCGTGATTGGTGGCGTGATCAGGTGTTGGTTTAGGTAAAAACTTGGCGAGGGGGCGATCATAGCCATAGAGTAATAACCGCCGAGGCAGAGGACGGGGCGCAGTGTGTAAATCCAAAAATGGCGGAAAATATGCCATCTCTGGCGCAGGGCGATAAATTAACTGGGGTGACCAAGCCGGACGCAATCCCACCAACTCTACTTCCACTGAGGTCTGGGTCTTACCGGAATTATTCGTAAAACTATTTTCTTTGAGCCGATAAGCCACATCCGCCCGCTCCGGTAAGGGATAATAGCCACCCCACCGCCAAGCAATCCCCCGACAACTTGCTGCCCCGTCACTAACTTGGATGGAAACATGTTGCTCGTCGGGATGGTCAGTTTTGCCCCGTAGTTTCTGATCCCTAATTTGCACATTAGGGGTATAAAACACCGGCGCAGGGTTGCCCATACCGCAGGGTTCTAGTTGTTGGCACTGTTGGTAAAGTTCTGAGGAAACTTCCGCTAATGGTAAATAAGCATCTACGGTGACTAGGGGCTGAATATGCTCCGGCTTAACCCCGTGACCTTGGGCAAATTCCCGCAACATCTGCCTTAATTGATCTAAATTTGCCGCTGGTAACGTAAATCCCCCCGCCGCTTTGTGTCCGCCCCCTTTGCCGCGCATGTCAGCGATATAAGTCAGGGCTTCAAAGACATGAAACTCAGGAATCCCCCGCACCGAAAATCGGATATTACCCTCATCAATACTGTGATTGGGAGCATCTGTGTCATGACTCGCCCCTTCATAACTACCAATAAAAACCGCTGCCCCATAGCGTTCCACTAACCGCGATGCCACAATACCAATTACCCCATGATGCCAACTGGGTAAATGGGGCAAATCACGGGACTTAAACCATTGATGCACCTCCAAATCCACAATGACCAACACCAAATCTTGCCGCAGATCCCAACCTTCAGCCTGTCGCGCCGTCAGATAAGCCACGGCTTCCCGTTCAATGGCAGCACAGAGATCCTGTCGCGTTTTATTAGTCTGTTCGCAAATTTTGGCTAAATCATTAGCACGGGCGGGATCATCCGTCGTCAGCATTTGAATCACCACATCAGGATCACCGATGCGCCCAATGGCATTAATGCGCGGTCCCAACCGAAACCCAATCACATCAGGCTGAAGGGGCGGCAATGTACCTAAATTAAGCTGTTGTTGGCGTTCATTTTCCGACAGAGACACATTAATTAGGGCTTGGACCCCCACCAGACTAGAAGCGGTCAACTGCTGCAAACCCCGCTGTACTAAATGCCGATTTACCCCCGTCAGGGCAGCCAAGTCAGCAATTGTCCCTAAGGTAAATAGTTCTAATAGCGGTGTAGCCAGGCTGTGGCTCATGTTAAACCGTGTCGCCATAGTCAGTGCCAAAACATAAGCCATCCCCACGCCAGCAATGGTGCTATAGGGTGAAGCCGGATCGACACGATATTTCGGATTAAGAATGGCGATCGCTGGTGGAATTGCCGTCGGATCTTCAGGTACTTCATGGTGATCCGTCACAATCACATCGATCCCCAACTCCTGCGCTAGGGCAATGGGCGTATAAGCCGCAATGCCATTGTCTACAGTGATAATGAGACGGATGCCATCTTCAGCGCAATCTTCCACAATTCGCGTATTAATGCCATAGCCTTCTGTCATCCGGCTGGGAATTGCATAATCAATCCGTCCCCCCACGGCGCGGATCGCCCGCCATAACAAAGCCGTACTGGTCATACCATCGGCATCATAGTCACCACAGATCAGGATTTTTTCTTGGAGGCGGATCGCTCGTTCCAGGCGATTTGTAGCGCGGGGTAATTCCAAAAAATGCACCAATGGATCAGGCAAACTCCAATCATCGGCAGGTTCTTCCGTTGTGGCAAACGTTCTCAAAAAATCCCGTGCCGCCTGAGCCGAGTTAATCCCCCGATTTAGTAACACCTGCGCCAAAGCCAAAGGTACTGTTAAATTCGTGCTTAACTGTTGGGCGAGATGACCTTGGGGCACGGCAATTTGCCAGCGCTGTTGAAGTTGCTTCATAAAGTTGCTTCATAAATTCCTAAAAACCGCCACAGGATCACCAATTTACCCCATTTTCTCGGCGCAAATTTCGCCCCCAGTCATGACTAAACCCCACTCTCTCAGTAATAATGGTGACGGATCAGATGGCGATCAACCCCGATCGAGGGGTATAATCGAAGATAGGTAGTTGTTAAACTATTGTTAAAATTTACTACTGAGTATTCCACCAAGTTCACCCCAGCTAGACCGGATCAAGAAGCCGATTTAGAAACCAAGTTTCAGAAGCCGAGTTTCAGAAGCCGAGTTAATTTAGGCGGTGCGGCTGGTATTGCATTATAGGCATCGCAGGAGCTATGGGTATTGTGCAGCAAACACCGACAAAGCTACAGCTACTGCTATTTATTGACGAACGCCCCACTAATAAGGAACTAGTCAAAGAAGTAGAACAGTTCCTCCAGCGGGATCATTTGCGGCGTTCCGAACTACAGGTAATTAGTGTCAGTAGCAAACCCCAGCTTACTGAACATTTCAAGATTATTGCCACGCCGACACTGGTTAAGCTGAGTCCTACCCCGCGCCAGACCCTTGCGGGTAAAAATCTTGTAGCTCAGTTGGATATTTTTTGGGAAAAATGGCAGCAGCAGTTAGACGCTCCTAACCAAACCAATAATAGCGAAGCTTATAACACCGTTGCCTACACTACCGAGGTGGCTAACCTACGGGATGAAATCTTTAAACTAAAGCAGGAAAAGGCGGATTTAGAGTCTCAGCTTTATTTTAAGGAGCGGGTTTTGTCGATGTTAGCCCATGATCTGCGTAACCCATTAACAGCGGTTGCCTTAGCGCTAGATACTTTAGATTTAAATAAAGGTGAATTAGATCCGACGATTGTGGCGAATCTGATCAAAAATGCCCGCCATAAAATCCGCATTGCTGACTCGTTAATTACGGATATGTTAGAGGCGGGGCGCAGTATGAATACTGAACTACGCACCCAGCGCAAATTACTTAACTTAGGACAGCTTTGCCGCGCTGTAGCCAATGACTTCTATTTGACCCAATGCCTCGCCGACAAAAAACAGGAATTAATTACAGACATTCCCTCGGACTTGCCCCCAGTCTATGCCGATGAAGAGCGGATTCGTCAGGTATTACTTAATCTATTAGGTAATGCGATGAAATACACCCCTGAAGGCGGCAAAATTGATTTAACTGTGCTCCATCGGATGTCCCACAAAATTGAAGTGAGTGTGACTGACAATGGTTTTGGTGTACCGCCAGAGCAACGGGAAAAAGTCTTTGAAGATCATGTGCGTCTAGAGCGGGATGATGACGCGGACGGCTATGGGATTGGTTTGTCCCTGTGTCGGCGGATCATTCGGGCCCACTATGGACAAATTTGGGTTGATGCTGCCATTGGTAAAACTGGTAGTAGTTTTCGTTTTACTCTGCCAGTTTATTAGTTGTTTGGCTTAGATTTTTTATTGTCAGATTTTATTGTCAGATCTAGGCATAAATTCGCAGTCAACCCACGGCACTAAGGGGGGATAATTCCCGTCGTGGCAATTATTAACCATAAAAGCATCACCAAGGGCATCACCACCGACCCACCCATAAACAACACTGGTGAACACTGGTGAGGGTTAAATCACTCTACTAATTCAGAGTCACTCTAGGACATCAATGTAACTACCAATGCAATTGCCAATGTAATTACTGATCTAATTGCTAATCTAATTGCCGAGAGAATTATGAAGGGAATTGTCAAGGGGGTAAACGGCTTACGGCACATGGCGGGAAATGCAACACAACTTGTGATAGTACTGCTAAAATTTCAGCTAGTGTGCCATAAACCCCACCCCTGTCTTGCACGGTTCCTGAAGTCCTATTGTGATTACATTTTGTGATTACATTGCGACTGATGAGCGTCAAAATCCCAAATGTCTCTAACGTCTCTAGATGTCTGTAAAGTGATACTTGCGAAATTTGGCGAGCAGATTGGGTGTTCTGGGGTGGATTGCGTGGGTTGCTTTAGGAGTTTATTGAATAATGTTCATGGCAAGATTCCGCTATTTCCATCAGGTTACTGTTGCATTTACGCCCCTAATTCAGGGAGGCAAGACTACACCCAGTAGTAGTTCGCTGAGTAATTCATCTAGTAATAATTTGACCAAGGCTTTAGCCGTGAGTCTGCCAGCGGCTTGGTTGTGGTTAGTGCCCTTGGCGGCTACAGCACAAACGCCACCCCCACCACCCCTCAGACCAACGACGGTTACACCAAGTTCGACCGTACCCTCTGCCGCGCCGCGCACTGAGTTGCGGGTCACTCCACCCCCTTCTAGCCAGCAAACTTTAGATGTCAGTGAGTCTAAGGATACTTTTCGGTATACCCTCGGCGCAGGGGATGTAATTAAAATCGATGTGTTTAACGTATCGGAGTTTAGTGGCAATCAAACCATTGCTCCCGATGGCACAGTCAACCTGTCTTTAGTGGGGTCGGTGCGCTTAGAAGGTCTGACCCTAGCCGAAGCCACCGCCACCCTCAAGGAAAAACTACAACCATTTTTAGTGCGTAATATCGTCAACGTGTCATTGGTTGATCCCCGTCCCCTCAATATTGCTGTAGTTGGGGAAGTGAACCGCCCCGGACCAAGATTCTTAACTTATTTACGTTCTTCTGGTTCTTCCGGTGGTGGTCAAAGTGGACAGGTTGCCACGTTAACCCGTGCCATTGAAGCAGCGGGAGGCATTACCCCTAGGGCGGATATGACTAATATCTTGATCTCGCGCCGCGATGGTTATCAAGGTAGAAGATTAATTAAAGCCAATCTGGTCGCTTTGTTAGAAAGAGGTGACATTAGCCAGGATTTACGGATTCTCGATGGCGATTCAATCCTAGTGCCCCGCATTGAACAAAATTCTTCTTCTCAGCCGCGCCAAGTCAGTACATCCACATTTTCCCCTGACACCTATGCGATCCAAGTTGCTTTAGTGGGCGAAGTTAACCGGATCGGACCGCAAACTCTGGTTTATTCCCGTTTAGGTAGCGCACCAACAGGGCTAAATACCCAAACCGGTACCTCAGGACAAGCTACCCAAGGGGGACCCGTTACCCTGAGTCGTGCGCTCCAAGCCGCTGGGGGCATTACCGAGATTGCTGATATTCGCAATATTCAGATCGGACGGCTGGATGAACGGGGCAACCGTAATGTATTTAAAGCTAATCTCTTGGATTTGATTACCAAGGCGGATCTAAGCCAAGATATTACCCTGACCGATGGAGATTTGATTACTGTGCCGCGCCTCGAAAAAGTCAATGCTGCGGAATACCGTGAAATTGCGAGAGCCACATTCTCCCCCACGACGATTACTGTCCAAGTAATTGGTGAAGTAAATCGTTCTGGTCCTTTGCAGTTGCGCCCCAATAGTTCATTTACCGAAGCGATTACCTTTGCGGGCGGTATTACCAACAATGGCGACTGGCGGGCAGTGGAACTGTATCGATTCAATACCGATGGCTCGGTGGTGCGGCGTGATTTAGTCGCAGATCTCAATTTGCCCCAAAATGAACAAAGTAACCCAGGCTTAAGAGATCGGGATGTAATTGTGGTACGTCCTTCATTTGGTGCCAGTATTTTAGAGTCAACAACGCGATTCCTCGGTAATATTGTCAGTCCTTATACTTTAGTTAATAATCTGTTCCGCCGTTAGATTTGGTGTTTCAGACTGATGGTGTTAGGCTAGGGCTAAACTAGGGTCATTCACTGATTAATCACGTTACTTGATATTTGTTGCAACGGATCGGGTATCGGGATATTGATCTAATAATCTCGATCTGACGCAATCTGTTTGGTCTTCAATTTGGTCTTCAATTATTTCCGTACACCCAACTTGCCTACAAAATCATGCGTATCTTAGTTACTGGCGGTGCCGGCTTCATTGGTTCTCACTTAGTAGATCGGCTAATGGAAGCAGAACACAATGTAATTTGCGTAGACAACTTCTACACAGGTCGGGTAGAAAACGTCAAACATTGGCTGGATCATGAGCGATTTGAACTGATCGAACATGATGTGACTTTTCCCCTCGAAATATCTGGACCGAAGATTGATCAGATTTATCATCTGGCTTGTCCCGCCTCTCCGGTACACTATCAGGCTGATGCTTTACAAACCGCTAAGACGAACTTTCTTGGCACATTGAATATGTTGGAACTAGCCAAACAGCATAATGGACGGATGTTGTTGGCTTCTACTTCAGAGGTTTATGGTGATCCGTTGATTCATCCCCAAACCGAAGACTATTGGGGTAATGTGAACTGTACTGGGATTCGTTCTTGTTATGACGAAGGCAAACGGGTGGCAGAAACGATTACTTTTGACCACCATCGGCAATACCAGACTGATGTGCGGGTGATTCGCATTTTCAATACCCATGGTCCCCGAATGCTAGAGAATGACGGTCGCGTGGTGAGTAATCTAATCGTTCAAGCTCTCAAAGGTGCGCCCCTAACTGTATATGGTGATGGCTCCCAAACCAGAAGCTTCTGTTATGTGTCTGATTTGGTAGAAGGAATTATTCGGACTATGAATGGGAGCTATATCGGACCCATTAATTTGGGGAACCCAGGGGAATACACGATTCTCCAATTAGCAGAAACCATTCAAACCATGATTAATGGTGATCATGGTTCCTCTGTGGCTTTGCAATTTAAACCATTGCCCCAAGATGATCCCCAGCGCCGCCAGCCGGATATTTCTCGCGCTCAGAAGTATTTAGACTGGTCGCCAAAGGTCAATCTAGAGGAAGGATTGGCACAAACTATCAGTTATTTCCGGCAGTATCTAGCCGAAACTAATCAAGTACCAGCCCTGGTGTGATTTACCTTGAATTTCCAGCAGTTGGCTAAATTTCTTGACTCTTCTTCTTGACTCTTCAGAATTAGCCAACTGTCTCTTCTAGAACTGACGAAGCACTAGAAAATAAAGAATTAGAAGATAGTTTCACACTCAATATTTCTCCACTTTCTACTTACAGAATTTACTACTTATAGAGGAACAATCATGCGAGTTTGCGTTATTGGTACGGGCTACGTGGGACTAGTCACCGGAGCTTGTTTAGCTTACATGGGTCATGATGTCGTCTGTGTTGACAACAATGAAGGGAAAGTAAATCTGCTCAAAGCGGGTCAATCCCCAATTTATGAACCTGGGTTACCAGAGGTGATCGCTGAAGCCATTCAAAAGGAAAAGATTCGATTTACAACTGATTTGGGAAGTAGCATTGCCTATGGGGATATTATCTTCATTGCGGTGGGAACTCCTTCGTTGCCTGATGGTCAGAGCGATATGCGTTATGTTGAAGCAGTGGCGCGGGGCATTGGCGAAAATCTGACTGGAGGCTATAAGGTAATTGTAAATAAATCCACTGTGCCCATTGGTTCAGGGGACTGGGTGCGGATGATTATCCTAGATGGCATGAACAGCAAGGGTAATGAAGCGGAATTTGACGTGGTGAGTAATCCTGAATTCCTGCGGGAAGGTGTGGCGGTTTATGATACGTTCAATCCTGATCGCATTGTTTTGGGCAGTGACAGTCAGCGGGCATTGGATTTGATGCAAGAGCTTTACCGCAGCCTCGTACAGCGGGAATATGCTGAAGATAAAACCTTGCCCCCCGTGCCTGTGGTCACTACGGATCTCAATTCAGCGGAAATGATTAAATACGCGGCTAATGCATTTCTCGCGGTGAAGATCAGCTTCATTAACGAAGTTGCCAATGTTTGCGACCGAGTGGGCGCTAATGTTATGGAAGTGAGTCGAGGCATTGGTTTAGATTCCCGCATTGGCAGTAAGTTCCTGCAAGCGGGGATTGGCTGGGGTGGCTCTTGTTTTGGGAAAGATGTTTCTGCTTTGATTCACACTGCCGCAGACTATGGTTATGAAACTCAAATCCTCAAAGCCTGTGTACGGGTGAATCAAGTCCAGCGTACCATTGTGATTGAGAAGTTGCAGCAGGTGCTCAAGGTTCTCAAAGGAAAAACTGTCGGTTTGTTGGGGATGACGTTCAAGCCTGACACAGACGATATGCGTGATGCACCATCGCTGACGGTGATTGAACAACTCAACCGCTTAGGAGCGCGGGTCAAAGCCTATGATCCTATTGTGTCCCAGTCAGGAATGCGTGATGGTTTCTCTAATGTAATTGTGGAAACTGATCCAGAACGTTTAGCCGACGGTTGTGATGCTTTGATTCTGATTACAGATTGGCAGGAGTTCCGTAATTTAGACTATAGCAGAATTGCTAGCCTGATGCATAACCCTGTGATCATTGATGCGCGGAATTTCCTTGATAAGGACGCTTTGGAAAGCATTGGCTATAAGTATGTTGGTCTAGGACGTTAGTTGGAACTTCTCAATTTAGCTATTTCCAATTAGCCCTTTCTAATTAGTTGTTTCCAATTAGTTGTTTCCTAAGTAATAGGCGCTCCCCCCTAGCCCTCTTGTTAAGGGGGGAGTTGGTTGTGGGAAATTTCCATAGGTTTAAGTTCAGGACTAGAGATGCGTATTCTTCACACAATTCCTTCTGTTTCTCCGGTGCGAGGTGGTCCTAGTCATGCAATCTTTGGCATTGTGACTGCATTAAGGCAGAGAAATATTACAGCAGAAGTTATTACAACCACTGACGACGGCGATAACTTGCTGGATGTGCCAACAAATCAGTTTATTGAGTTTAAAGAAGTTCCCACCTGTTTCTTTCCTAAGGCTTTCCCTGATAATCATAGTATTCGCGAGTTCTCTTTTTCAGTTCCGTTTACTAATTGGCTTTGGCAAAATATCCATAATTACGATTTAGTCCATGTGCATGGGGTTTTTTCTTATACTTCCACCATAGCGATGGCGATGGCGCGAGCGAAGGGAATTCCTTATATTAATCGTCCCCTCGGTCACTTAGGGCAATGGTCCCGTAACCAAAAGAAACTCAAAAAAGCTATCTATTGGCAGTTAATGGAACGGAGTAATATCAGTCATGCGAATGCTCTCCATTTAACTGCTCAAGACGAAGTAGATGAGTTACCGGATTTGCCAGAAAAAGTAATTAGAGCAATTATTCCCCACGGGATTACGCCGCCGACTCTGAACCATAATGCACGGCAGCAACTGTGCCAACAGTATCAAATTGACGATGCAGATTTTATTATTCTTTATTTATCAAGAATCCATCCCAAAAAAGGCATTGATTTACTAATTCAGAGCTTGGCTCAAATTAATCAAGGTAACGAAACCAAGCGCAATTTTACACTGATTTTAGGTGGTTCTGGTGATGCTCACTATCAAGCAGAAATCACAGCATTAATTGAACGATATAACCTTAGTTCTAGGGTGCGTCAAGTGGGTTTTTTAAGTGGTACAGCGAAGGATTTAGCTTTGCAAGGGGCTGATTTATTTGCCCTAACTTCCTATGCGGAGAATTTTGGCGTGGTAGTTCTGGAATCCCTAGCCGCAGGAACTCCAGTTTTATTGAGTAAAGGTGTTGCGTTATCAAAGTTCGTTGCCCAGGAGGATTTAGGCTATATTTGTGATGTGGATGTGCCTAGTATTTATGAGCAACTGTTTCTGGCGATGACAGAGCGCCGCAAAGCAACTCAACCGGAACGAATCAATCAAGCAATTGCTGTTACTCAAGGGAATTATGCTTGGTCTAATATTGCCCAACAGCTTGAAAATTTATACTGTGAAATTATTTCCTCAAATAGATTAGGAAGTATGTCAGGAAATACATCAACTAAATAGGGGATACAGTCTGTTTAGCTATCAAGGGGTGTACTTGGGAAATGTCCGTGTCAAGCAATGCGGGTTTCTGGTTCGTGATCTTTGACGAGTTTAAGTACTCTATTGATTTCGCGTTGAGAGATTCTTGTATGCCGCACGAGTTCAATCGTTGGTTCGAGCCAAAATCTAGCTTTACCATGTTGAGATTGAACATTGAACTTTAACTCGTAAGGTAATTAGCGATCACCTTAATTAGACTTAGTAACTGTCTTTTAGCTTTCTCATTGCCTGCTGTACGCTAACACCAACTTGTAACGCATCATTTAGCAACTCGGCATATTCCACAGCTCTAACTGTTGTTTTTTCTGATTCTATTGTAGTTAAATCAATATTAAAATATTCAGGCATAAACTTAGGATTTTCTCTAAGGATTTTTTCGGTTTTTAAAGCCCGCACTAAGCCAGCCCTAGTAATTCGTAGGGCATCAATAACAGTTCCCCTATCGTTAAGCTTGATAGGATTACCTGCTTCTACCAACTGATCTAAAGTATGTAGGTTTTTAACAATTTGATTGTGATTTGTTACTTCTTTGATGAGCCGTATAATTTTTTTAAGCGACCTATTTGTGATGATAACTATAATTGCTCTCAAGAGATAAAAAGGAAGAACAATAGTAATGGAGGGAGTCAATAAAAGAACGGCTATCATTAGACTCCTGAAGTTCTCAATGTCTCTTTGCTTTTCTACTTCAGACAAATTATTCCATTTTTTGGAAAACCTTTGATCATATCTAATTTTATTTTTAATGGTAGAAATAGCTATTTGCTTGAGATTTGGGAATGCAATAAAATCAAAAGTATCCATTCCTGTCAAAGCATGAATATCATTATTGCTAATTACTAGCTCTTCTAAATCAGCTTTCATTATCCTGAATGTTATGAGTTACTAAATTTTTTATCCTTGGCAGAAAAACAAATAAAATCTTCGATATTTTATCATGTTACACAATCGCTCGGTTAATTAATATGTTTTTGGCGATCGCTAAATAACTTAGTCTTATCTTCGCGCAACCCATGCCCAATATAAAATTTTAGCAACGCATCTATCGACATATCTCGACTTGCCGCGACCTCCTCAAGCGATCGCATCGCATCAACGGGAATTTGCAACAATACCGCCTCAGTCGCACGAGGCTTGATTTGCAGTTTGATATCCTCTTCAATTTGATTCATATAATTTCCTTTCATTACGAGTAGCAGGACGGGCTGAAATTATGCGTGATCTTTGATCGCGATCGACATACACCACTAGCAACAAGCGCTGCATCAACGAATATCCAATAATGAAATCACGAATCTCCTCATTAACAGTAGCATCACCACTTTGGTAAAACGGATCTAGAAAAACCTCGGCGGCTTCCTCAAATGTAACACCATGTTTATCAATGTTGCTTAAAGCTTTGTTAGCATCCCATTCAAATTCATTACCTTGTAATCGATAGACAACATTCATAAATCTGTTTTCAATACGCTTTAATCCGTCATTTCAATATTTCAATAGCTTAACTTTATAAGCGACTCTTTTTTTCATTATGAAGAGAATCCCAAGTGTAATATCGGTCTTCCTGCAAATTATAATATACCTCTCTGTGCCCTTCCTTCCATTTACACAAATTTACATCCACCTAAAATCGATGGACGTGGGATTGATTTGTCAGCCATTGTCGGTGTCTCAAATTTTGAGGGCGTTCTGTGATTGTAACATAAGGTTATTAGTGTCAAATTATCTAACCAGTTGGATGACCACGACAATCAGGGAGTCTTTAAACACGAGTTATTAAATAGGGATCATAAACTAATTAACCAGTGTGGGCAAAGGATAGAGCACATTTTGAGGTGTAAATTAATTCAGTGGATAAATTTATCTGGTCGAATTCAATACCTCTGGTAATCCTCTGCCCCTGCCTAGAAAACCCTAACTCCCTCCACAACCACCATATAGCCTTTATTTTCAGGATCACCCCCGCCTAATTCCCCCATGACTTACCACACTCCCCCCAACCCACTATAAAGACGGTTACCGTTTTTATTTTTTCTCCAGAGAAGAATCGAGAATGCATGTCCATGTTCAGTCTCAACATGGTGAAGCTAAATTTTGGCTAGAACCAACAATTGAACTGGCTCAACATACAGGAATTTCTCAACATGAAATCAATGCAGCACTTAAACTTGTAAAAGATAATGAACAAGAAATCCGCACTGCTTGGAACAGACATTTCCCAAGTTGAAGTAACTAACATATCCCCTCACGGTCTTTGGTTACTTTTAAACAACGAAGAACTTTTTCTACCATTTTCGGAATTTCCTTGGTTTCGAGATGCAACTATCTCCAAAATATTTAATGTAGAACTACCATCGCCAAACCATCTTTACTGGTCAGACTTAGACATTGATATATCTGTTGAATCAATTCGCAATCCAGAAAAATTTCCACTCCTTAGCCAAATTGGGTAATTAGTTTGCCACAGCCAAACCTAACCCATCCCCCCACAACCACCCCATAACCTTTATTTTCAGGATCACCTCGCCTTAATTCCCCCATGACTTACCACACTCCCCCCAACCCCCTATAATAAATGGGGTGAATTTTTCTTAACAATCATTAATGCGTATTTCTCTTAACTGGCTGCGCGAATTCGTAGACATTGGCGACGACCTGTCCCCGACACAACTCGCCGAAAAACTGGATATGGCGGGCTTTGAAGTGGAGTCCGTAGAAGACCGCAGAACTTGGGCTGATGGTGTGGTTGTAGGCAAAATTCTCACCGCCGAACGCCACCCCAACGCCGATAAGTTACAGGTCTGTACGGTGGATGTGGGGGCGGCAGAACCCCTCAATATTGTTTGCGGTGCAGCAAACGCCCGTGCCGGTTTAACCGTAGCCGTCGCCACCATTGGCACATACCTACCCGCCATCGACCTCAAAATGCGCCCCACCAAACTACGGGGAGTCCGCTCCGAGGGCATGATCTGCTCCTTGACCGAACTAGGCTTAGAAAAAGAATCCCAAGGCATCCATGAATTTGCCGAAGATTTAGCCGCAGGTACCGATGTCCGCCCCACCCTCGGCTTAAACGATGTCATCCTAGACGTAACTTCCACCGCCAACCGCGCCGATGCCCTGAGCATGGTCGGCATTGCCCGCGAAGTCGCCGCCATCCTCGGTAAAACCGTTACCCTGCCCCTACCTAAACAAACTTTTACCGTCCCCCAAGGGGATTGGGTCACCGTTGCCGACAGCAAAGCCTGCCCCGCCTACAACGGCACTGTAATCAAAGGCGTAAAAGTTGCCCCATCCCCCGAATGGCTCCAAGCACGGGTCCAGTCCGCTGGAATGCGTTCCATTAACAATATTGTTGACATTACCAACTACATTTTATTGGAATGGGGACAGCCGCTCCATGCCTTTGATGCCGATACTTTAGGCGCAAGTCAGCTAGAAGCCCCAGCCATTGGCGTGCGGTTTGCCAAACCTGAGGAAACCCTCAAAACCCTCGACGACAACAACCGCAAACTCGATCCTCAAAACCTGCTGATCACGGCACAGGATCAACCCATTGCCATCGGTGGAGTCATGGGGGGAGCCGCCACCGAAGTGACCGCCCAAACCGTGAATATTCTCCTCGAAGCCGCACTGTTTGAACAAGCTACAATCCGCCGCTCTGCCCGTGCCCAAGCCCTTCGCACCGAAGCCTCCGCACGGTATGAACGGGGCGTAAACCAGTCAGCCCTGGAAGTAGCGCGGGACAAAGCCATCGAATTGATTTTGGAATTGGCAGGTGGTGAAGTAGTTTCCCAAAGTGGCGTAGACCATCGCAACAAAGAAACCCGCATTTTAGACCTGCGCCTCACTAAAGTATGGCAAGTCCTAGGGGAAATCGAAACCCCAGAGGGTACAGTTGACTATATCAAAGAAGAAGATGTAGAACGCACCTTAGGCTTACTATCTTTCGGTTTAGAACGCCTCGAAGTGCCAGGAAATGATTATCCATGCTGGAAAGTGACCGTTCCGCCATTCCGTCACAGTGACATTGAGCGGGAAATTGATCTTATTGAAGAAATCGCTCGTATTTTCGGCTATGACCGTTTCTTAGAGACCTTACCCGCTCGGACGGAATTAGGTTATTTACCCCCCGATGTGGAAGGAACTCGCCAAATTCGCGCCGCTTTAAGAGCCGTGGGTTTAACGGAAGTGATGCACATGTCTCTCTGTAGTCCCACAGAAGAGAATCAGGTTAAAGTCAACAATCCCGTTGCCGTGGAATATGGAGCCTTACGCCAAGATTTGCTCACGGGTTTAATCAATGCCTGTGTGTTCAACCTGAGTCAGGGTAATGGTTTGCTCAACGGCTTTGAAATGGGTCGCATTTTCTGCCTTGATGAAACTGGCAGCCTCGAAACCGAAAGCATCGCCGGAATTTTTGGCGGTGAGCGGGGCGTAGGCAAATGGCAGCACACCCATAAACCCCTCGACTGGTACGGCGCAAAAGGTTTACTAGATAGCGTCTTCCAAGCGATTAACATTGCTGTGGAATACCAGCCCGATCAGAAAGATCATCGGTTACACCCAGGGCGCACCGCTTCCTTATGGATTTCTGGGGAACGGTTAGGGACTTTCGGACAACTGCATCCCCAACTTCGCGCCGACGAAGGTTTACCCGATGAAGTTTATGTCTTCGAGCTAGATTTATTTGTTCTACTCGATGCCATGCAACGTCGCGCTATTACGACATTTGCGCCCTATTCCAGTTATCCCACCAGTGATCGGGACATTGCCTTCTTTGCGGAAACCAAATACACCGTGGCAGAAATGCAACGCACCATCAGCCGTGCTGCCGGAGACTTACTCGCTTCAGTGGAACTGTTTGATCGCTATGTGGGTAAAGGAGTTCCGGAAGGTTCCCATAGTTTGGCATTCCGTTTGGTATATCGTGCCCTAGACCGCACTCTCACCGACGAAGAAGTTAATGCCGCCCATCAAAAAGTCCGCGACAGTCTAGAAGAGAAGTTCCGCGTTACTTTACGCAGTTAGGGAATGATGATCCCCCCTAGCCCCCCTTAGTAAGGGAGGAAAGATTGAGAAAGTCCCCCTTATCAAGGGGGATTGAGGGGGATCTCCTCTGTATTCTTTGTCTAGTCCTCTATTTTTTTGCTCCTCACTCATTTCATTGCAAGGTCATTGATCATGTTACGCCTCGAAAAAATCCAAAAAATCTATCCCACTGGCGAAGTTCTCAAAGATATTAATTGGGAAGTACGCAACGGCGAACGCATCGGCTTAGTGGGAGTTAATGGCGCGGGAAAATCCACTCAAATGAAAATCATTATGGGAGAAGTGGAACCCACCAGTGGACAAGTAGTGCGTCCGTCTAGTCTCAAAATCGCTTATCTAAGTCAAGAATTTGATATTGATTCTGATCGTACTGTCAAAGAAGAACTATGGCGCGTCTTCCATGAAGCTAACGAATCCCAAAGGGAATTAAGTAAAATCCATCGTCAGTTAGAAAATCTCAGCCCTGATGACGATCTCGATAAAATTCTCAAACAAATGGACCGCTGGCAACGGAAGTTTGAAGCCCTCAATGGTTATGAACTCGAAAGCCAAATCGATAAGATTTTACCAACTTTAGGATTTGCTGCCGACGACGGTGATCGCTCCGTAATGGAATTTAGTGGCGGTTGGCAAATGCGCATGGGTTTAGGCAAAATTCTCTTACAAACCCCTGATTTACTCCTCCTCGATGAACCGACGAACCACCTCGATCTCGAAACTATCGAATGGCTCGAAGGCTATCTCAAAAAACTTTCTACGCCAATGGTGATTATTTCCCATGACCGCGAGTTTTTAGACCGCCTCTGCACCAGCATTGTCGAAACCGAACGGGGCGTATCCCGTACCTATTTAGGCAACTATTCCAGTTACCTATTGCAAAAAGAAGAAGAGAAACTCGCCCAACAAGCCGCCTTTGAACGCCAAGAAAAATACATCGAAAAACAACAGGCTTTTGTGGAAAGATTCCGCGCCAGTGCCACCCGTTCCACCCAAGCCAAGAGCCGCGAAAAGCAACTCGATAAGATCGACCGCGTAGAAATGCCGGATACCGATGTACGCACCCTGCGTTTCCGATTCCCCCCCGCCTCTCGCAGTGGTCAAATTACCCTTGACATTAAGAACCTGACCCATGCCTACGGTGATAACATTCTATTCCTTGGCGCAAAACTGGAAATCGAACGGGGCGATCGCATTGCCTTCTTGGGTCCCAACGGTGCAGGGAAGTCTACTTTACTGAAAATGATCATCGGCAAAGAACCCTATAACGAAGGGGAAATGCGCCTTGGTCACAATGTCTTGATCGGCTACTTTGAACAAAACCAAGCTGAAGCCTTGGACCTGCACAAAACCGTATTTGAAACCATTCACGATGAATTTCCCAAGCTGACCCATGAAGAGGTGCGGGGCACTTTGGGGCGGTTTCTGTTCAGTGGTGATACCGTATTCAAAAAAGTGCAGACCATCAGCGGTGGGGAAAAAGCTCGCCTTGCCTTAGCCAAAATGCTGCTGCAACCTGTAAACTTTTTGATCCTTGATGAGCCGACCAATCACCTTGACATTCCCGCCAAGGAAATGCTAGAGGCTGCCCTGAGGGAATATGAGGGAACCGTAGCCATTGTGTCCCATGATCGGTACTTTATTGGTCGTGTGGCAAATAAGATTGTAGAATTGAGGGACGGGGAGTTGGTGGTCTATGCTGGGGACTACGCTTACTACCTAGAGAAAAAAGACGAAGAGCGACGGGAAGCGGAACACGCGGCAGCAGTAGCGGCTAAAAATGCTAAGGAAGCCGAAAAACGCGCTAAGCAAAAAGCCAAAGATCAAGAGAAAAAAACGCAACAAGCCATGAGCAAGGAGGCAAAATCTGCCCAATCGAAGTAAATTCATCTGCTAACACCTAGCCCCAGGCTCCCCTCCTTGGGGAACCGCCCTCGGCAGTGATGTCCTTGGGAGTCATAGTTTAAGGTTGAGATTAGATTGACCGCCTTAGGTTGATATTCTTGACGTTTACTAAAGAAAGCCTTCAAGGAAAATTTCAGTTAAATGCTAAATTTTTCTCTTGAACTGTTGTAGCAATAGTCACATCTAGTAACATTTGCCGCAGACATATCCAGGTAAACCAGGGATAATGAGGGCTAGTTGCTAACTTAAATTAACCTAAGTCAAACTAATGGATTAGTTCTGAGATAGTTAAGAGATAGTTAATTCAAATAGTCAGTCAGTTATTTTGAGTAACCATTTTGGAGCAGATATTTCGAGACAAGGGCGAGGTACATCGACAGTTGCTTTTCTAACGTGCTTTTTTTAGCGTGCTTTTCCAACGTGCTTTTTAAATGGGCTTTCACAGTTGCCCAAGCATTACCAACTGCAACAACCTATGTCTATAAATACCCGTCATAGCCAGTACGTATCCCTCCTTTTGCAAGAATATGCCAAGGGACGGCGGCACTTTGAATGTGTTGACTTTCGTGAGGCTGATCTAAGTCAAGCTAATTTAAGTCATGCAGTTTTGAGGGGGTGTGACCTGCGGGGGGCAAATTTATGGGAATGTTGCCTAGACGGAGCCGACTTATCTGGCACAAACTTAAGCAATGCCGACTTAACCAATGCCGAGTTATTAGATGCCAATTTAACCAATGTTTGTTTTGATGATGCCAACCTCAGCGGTGCAGAATTAAGCGGCAGTATTTTCCAAGGGGTGAGCTTCCGTCGGGCTAACTTACGTCAGGCAATTCTGAATTGCTCCAATTTGAGTGGTATTGACTTTTCGACGGCAAATCTACAGAAAGCCTATTTACTCGAAACTGATTTAAGCCGCTGCAATTTTGAAGGAGCCAACCTCCGCCAAGCCTTTTTACATCGTTCTTGTTTAAGCCGTGCAATTTTTGACCATGCTTCTCTATGTGAAGCAGACTTAACTGAAACCAGTATGCATGGCGTAACTTTATATAAAGCAGACCTTAGTGAAGTGGACTTACGCAATGCTGATATTGATGGGGTGAACTTCGCGGGGGTGAATTTGCGATTATCGAATCTGAGTAATGTGAATCTTAGCGCGACGGATCTCAGTGGGGCGAATTTAAGTTGTGCAATTTTGGTGGGTACGAAATTAATTGGCGCTTGTCTGGCTCAGGCAAATTTATGGAAAACGGATTTGCGGTATGCCAAACTAGAGCGGGCAGATTTACGAGAAGCGGATCTACGGGGAGCTAACCTAGAAGGAACAGATTTACGGAAAGCCTATCTAACGGCGGGGTGGATGGAAGCAGTGAGATTATGTGAAACTCTATTACCTGACGGTTCCGAAATTAGTCGCCATTGCCACATGGATTATCCAGTATTTTTGAGTTCGTTGAATTTTTAATCTTGAGTGTTTGATCTGAAGTCTTTGAGATTGAATTTGTGGTATTGAACTTTGATTGAGTTAAGTTAATTGATTTGAGCGAGTTGAAGGGCAATGCTTCACATTCCCATAGACCCAAATCAAATATCCTAATCCTGTGAGAGCGCCATAAATCAATCCTGTGACCGTAGGAGTCCAAACTTGGAGACGAGCAATTAAATTCACTCCAATACGGAAACTGATGCCCCCTGCACTAGCGGCAATTATGACCCACCACAGGGTATGTTTTTTGAAAGGATTTTCACTGTGACGACGGAATACTAACCATTGCAGCAGTCCCGTCATAAATCCTCGCAACGTGCCGTAGATTAACAGAAAATCTACACCATCATCGAAGGTTAAAGCTAGATTCCAACTAGCGAGAATACTCAATCTTCCACCAATCACTCCCCCTAAAGCTGTCATGGTGAGCCAACTGATATAGCCGCGATAACTCACCAGACGGCAACTAATATGATGAGCCTGTGCCCAAAATTCCTGCGTTTCTATCCATAGAGAATCTGTCAATGGATCTGTAATTAACGAATTACCATAGGCTGAATTTGTCACTAATTTGATCAAAATCTGATAGATTTGACTGGCGAACCGAACAGCTAAAATTTGGGAAAGAGCAATGATTAGTGCTAACACTCCATAACTAATGGCATTCCCCCAATCATTGAGAATTGCTTCCGAAACATAACTACTAATCCAGCCGCCCAGTCCAAAACCAGCGCCAGTGAAGCTAATCCAGAGGCTATAACAAATCAAGGCACAGAGGCTATGCCAAAATCTGATGCCCCAGTGCCCTGTTGCTAATGTCATGCTACTAATGCCCTGTTCCTAATGCCATGTGATGCGCTACGATTCCTGAATGGTGCAATGGAAACTAAACTTTCTGAACAAATTTCCTGCCTAACAGCCCTTGGGGACGGAACATCAACATCACGAATAGGAGCGCAAATGCCACTGCATCTTTATAAGCGGAAGCATTACTCGGTACGAAAGACTCTGCTAAGCCAATTACCAAACCGCCTAAGACTGCCCCAGGTATATCTCCTAAACCACCCAGAACAATCACAGCTAAGCCTTTTAGTCCGAAGCCAATGCCAAAATATGGTCCGGCAATACTAACACTAGAACCAACTAAGGTTCCAGCTAAACCACCGAGAAATCCCGAAACAAAGAATGTAAACCAAATAAAGAAGTCGGTGTTAATTCCCAATAAACTGGCTGTGGTTGCGTCTTCTGCCACGGCTCGTAAAGCTTTTCCTAATCGAGTGAAGTTAATCAAATAAGTCAGAATTCCTAAAATCACTACCGATACGGCAAAGATCACAATTTGTACTGTGCGAATCATCACCGGTTGCACCGCCGAACCTAGATTTACCGCCACAGGCAAACCGCCGTAGATATTCGCCGGAAATGTATAGATTTCTGCGCCGACTAGATATTGAATCAAATTCACAATGATCAGCGCCACACCCAAACTAGAAACCAATGTGAGCAATGGATCAGATTGACGACGACGCAGGGGACGGAAGGCAAAACGTTCTACTAGCACCCCCAATGCCCCAGCCAAAAAACTACCAAATAAAGTTGCTAAGGCAAAGGGCAAATGCCAACTGGCAGGTAGTGCGAGATTCGCTAATAAACCATTAAAACCGAAGGCACCACCACAAAGACTATAGGTAAAATATGCCCCTAGGGTAAAAATTGCGCCGTGAGCAAAATTAATAATCCCCAAAATAGAAAAGACTAGGGTATAACCAAGGGCGAAAATCGCATAAACACTGCCAATGGATAGACCATTCAGAAATGGCTGAAGAAATTGCTGGAGAAATAAGTCCAAATTAATACCTCACGACATTTGCCTAAAACTACATTCAAACCATGCTCAAACTATATTGAAACTACATTGAAATTATGTACAGCACAATGCTGGGAGATTTATCGGCAATTAACAGGGGATTTAGGCTCTAATCAATAATTTTCTTGAACAATCTTATAGTAATTATTATCAAAAAATTGCGATTATAATTTTCAGTATCTAATTAGTCAGGTTTTAGATTTGTAATTTAACATTTTAATTATGACTTAAATTACGACTTAGATCAATCTGATGGATCTTGATCACTTGATATCTTAGCATCTGGATTAGCAACGGTTTCAGCATTAGAATGCTTGGGTTTGAGGGTGGGTTTTGTAATATTAGTTTTAGCCGGATCACCATCCAAATCATCTGATTTACTGGCATACTTAGGGGTAGAGCGCTGATTAATATGGGTGAATAAAATCCGCATTACTCCAGCAATTGGCGGAGCAATGACTGCACCGACAACCCCTAATAATTCTGCTCCCACAATTACAGATAGTAATAATTCAATGGGATCAAGATTTAAGTAGGGGGCAACTAACCAGGGTTGTAACACAAAAGCTTCAATTTGTTGTAGAATGAAACTGATGCCCACAGCCAAAAAAGCCCTGCTACCGCTATCAGGACTCCAGGCTGCAATTAAAATTCCAGCTAAGCTAACTAAGCCCCCAATATAAGGTACACAATTAGCCACGCCAACTAACAAACCTAATGCACTGGCATAGGGAATATTTAATACAATTAAAACTAAATAAGTGGAAAACCCCAACAGAGCAGAAGTACCGATCCGTCCTACCACATAAGCCCCTAGACAGTTGGTGATTGGTGGTAAAAGCGCCTCAATTTCTTGACGAATTTCCTTCGAGAAAAACCGTAAAAACCTTGGCATCAACTCCTGAGAATTAATCACCATATAAGCTGTAATTAATAAGCTTAAAATTGCGATCCCAATGGCATTAAGAGTCCGTAAAGTTAATTCAACGGTTTGTCCAGCAATTTCTCGACCAAATACTTGAATTTGTTCAATTAATGGCGTTTGTAGTAAATTAGTTAATTGAGTTTGGTTTAAGCCTAAAAATGTCCCATTAGGCAAATTAATCTGTCCAATTAATGTTGGTAATTTGGACAAGAAAATCCCTAACTCTTGCAATAAACGCGGCGCAGGCATGATTGAAATTGCCATCACCACAAAGAAAACGCTATAAATTAGAGTAACGGCTCCCGCCCGATTTAAACCTAAGTCAGATTTACCGAATTTAAATCGAAATTTAACTAATGATTCTACTAATGGAGCAATTGCCCCAGCAAAAAATAAACTAGTTAATAATAACTGTACTGTTTGCCGCAACCGAAACACCAAATAAATTATCACGCAAGCGAAAAATAATCGCTTCATGAATTGACCGAAACTAGCCCTTGATGTAAACATAACTTTAAATGATTTAGATAAATGATTTAGATAAATTATTTAGATTATGATTTAAAGAATAATATTGCCATGCATCACCTACTCATGGTGCAATAATCTATTGGCTCCTTATGGGCTAAGACAGTTTTTCAGCCATCCTGTTGGGTATAGCTCCCCCTCGGAAGCACCAAAAAACGCAAAACTGCACCTCACTCCCAACTCAATCATGCAAAATTATGCAAGACCCATATATTTATTACATTCCCATCTATCCTGACGACGACTGTAGCGAAGCCCTGATGCACTTATTTTCAGGTAAACAAGGTCAAGATACTGACATTATGGCGGTGCTTGATGTTTTAGACCGTCGCGAGAGACAGGGGGAAGCCGTAGACTACATCCACGAGCTAGAGACTAAACTCGGACTAAAACATGTTTCGGTGCATATGCTGTCTCGGGATCGTTCCCACTGTAAACCCATTGACACCTAAAATTAATTTGACAATTGATTTGGCAATTAATTTTAATTTGGTAATTAATTTCGTTACGGGTCATCAGTAATAATTAACTAATAATTAACTGATTAATTGATTAACTGACTTAACTAAAACACTCCAAAATATTCTAGAAACACTGACTAACAATTCCTATGAGTAAAACTGCTACTGACGAAGCCATCAAGCAACTGAAAAAAGAAGTGGGTATCGCCGCTGCCCAAAGAGTTAAATCCGGCATGGTAGTGGGTTTGGGCACGGGTTCCACCACAGCATTCGCCATCGAAGAACTGGGGCGACGCATTACCAGCGGTGAACTAACTGACATTGTGGGTATTCCTACCTCATTTCAGGCTTCGGTTTTAGGTAAGCAGTTTGGTATTCCCATTCGCACCCTAGACGATGTGGATCGGGTAGATATTGCCATCGACGGCGCTGATGAAGTTGATCCCAACAAAGTATTGATCAAAGGCGGCGGCGCTGCCCACACCCGCGAAAAGGTGATCGATTCCTTAGCTGCGGAATTCATCGTGGTCGTAGACGGTTCTAAGTTAGTCGAAAAACTGGGTTCTACATTTGCCGTGCCTGTGGAAGTCCTACCGATGGCAGTGGCTCCCGTAACCAGAGCGGTCGAAGCCTTGGGGGGCAAACCTACCCTACGCATGGGGGTCAAAAAAGACGGTCCGGTGATCACTGACCAAGGCAACATGGTTTTAGATGTAACTTTTGCTGAAATCGCCGATCCTGCGGAACTGGAAAAGACCCTGAACAACATCCCTGGCGTAGTCGAAAACGGCTTATTCGTTGGTGTGGCAAATGTGATTTTGGTCGGTGAGTTCAAAGACGGTCAGCCACAAATTCGCGAATGCTAAAGAAGCCTTGGTTTGAGTTGCTGTGCCTAGTGGCGTTTGCCCTAGGTACTCGCTTCTGGCAAATCGATGGTCTATCGGATGTAGTTTTTGACGAGGTTTATTACCCCACTTTTGCCCAAAATTACCTGCGGGGTGAGCCACTGTTTGATGCCCATCCCCCCCTTGCCAAATACCTGATCGCTTTAGGGATTCAGATTTTGGGATATCACCCTTTGGGGTATCGCTGGATGTCTGCCTTAGCTGGGGCAATGGTGCCGGTGGTTGTCTATGCCTTAGTGCGAGCGGTGGGGGGAAAGCATAACTGGGCATGGTTAGCGGGATGGTTTACCGCCCTAGACGGTTTACTCCTAGTGGAGTCCCGCTATGGCTTAATCAATATTTATGTGGTGTTTTTTGGGCTGTGTACCCATTTGACTACGGCGTGGGCAGTGCGGGCTACTTCATGGAAACGGCGTTGGCTCTGGACCGTAGCCGCTGGAATTTTCTTTGGGGCAACGGTTAGCGCCAAATGGACCGGTTTAGGTTATGGCATTGCCCTAATTGGCTTAATCGCCATGCTGTGGGGCAGATTTCGGAAATTGCCATCTATTCCACAGGTCTTCATTGGTGGGATCATCATCCCCGTATTGGTATATGGGCTGCAATGGCTACCCCATTTAGAACTCAATGCCCCAAGGACGATCCTAGAAATTCATCAACAGATTTTTAATTTCCATCAAAATCTCGGTGCAGACACCACTGAGCCAGTACATCCCTACTGTTCAGCATGGTGGACTTGGCCTTTACTATTGCGTCCGGTGGTTTATCTCTACCACGAAGCCAAACCCCCTGCCTTCATGATGCACTTTGTCGCAGGGATGGGTAATCCTTTTCTGTATTGGTTTGGGTTGACGGCACTGGTTATGACTGCTGGACTTTTAATCGGTCAGATCTGGAAAGGGATCACCAAATCGGCAGCGGCAGCAATTACCCAAATGTTTGAATCTCAATTTGAACCTCAACCTAACCAAAAAAGCGCCATATCTTCTGCTAGAGCGCGATCCCAGCGTATATCATGGCTAGGATTTTATCTGGTGTTTAGCTATGCCGCTAACTGGTTACCTTGGAGCCTGAGCCGCCGCTGTGTCTTTCTCTATCACTATATGCCTGCGTCAGTGTTTGCCTTTATCGCCTTAGCCTTGGTGGTGCAAACCTGTGCCCATTACGCTAAATACCAACAGGATCACCTCGCTAAAATTATCAGCTATGGCATTCCCGCAGTGGTAACCGTCTCTTTTCTGTTTTGGTTACCCGTCTATATCGGTTTACCGATCTCCCCAATCCACTGGCGTATGTTAATGTGGTTGCCGAGTTGGATTTAGCCCCAGTCCCTAAGGGACGACCACCGTTGCAGCTATGCAAAACTTTCGTAATTACTATGACATCCTTGGTGTAGGCAAAACCTCTTCAGAAGAAGAGATTAAACGAGCCTACCGTCGTTTAGCGCGGAAATATCACCCCGACCTGAATCAAGGGGATAAAAAAGCCGAAGACAAGTTTAAAGATGTTAACGAGGCTTACGAAGTTCTTTCCGATCCAGCCAAGCGGCAGAAATATGATCAGTTTGGACAATATTGGAAACAAGGCGGGTTCCAAGGCGGTGGCGCAGGACCTAGACCTGGTAGCGCTCCTGGACGG
>JBIKNH010000310.1:0-2667 GCA_044358815.1 Pseudanabaenaceae cyanobacterium
CATGGAGAAGAGTAACGTCAAACCATAGACGATAATCAGCACCACCGCCAGCCCAAGGGACACATTTTCGATAATGGCATTACTCACATTGCCGCTACTGAACCGCATGGCAGTGGGTAATAAAATCGCAATCACCGCTAAGTTCATCGCCGAAGCATTAACGCGGGCAAGGGTGGGCTGAAATTCCTGTTCTTTGTACCGCAAGCCACCGAGAAACATCGCCAAACCCATCACCAGCAGCAGGTTACCAATAATCGATCCGGTGATACTAGCCTTCACTACGGCGGAAAGTCCGGCATTCAGGGCAACAATGGCAATAATTAATTCAGTGGCATTACCGAATGTGGCATTGAGAAGTCCGCCCCATGAGGGACCTAGAACTACGGCGATTTCTTCGGTAGCGGTGCTGAGCCACGAAGCTAACGGCAAAATTGATAAAGCCGCTGTGATAAAAACTGTGATAGGACTCCAGCCGAGAAAATGTCCCGCAATGGAAACCGGAATAAAACCTAGGAAGCCAAAGGAAAAAATCTTTTTGAACATAGGTCGTAACTCATAGATTTTGAGTTGATAATTTGACTTAGTGATTTGACTTAGTAAGTGGCTTGAGTTTAGCCTATTGTCGAAGGATTAGAGTATCTTGTTGCACTAGATAAAGCTACAGTTGAAGGCAGTGGTTCTGGCTGACTGCATCGCCTCAATTTCAGGATTGTGCTATAACTTTGGGGTGATCATGGTCAATTGTGTATCAAGTTACACATAGGCAGCGATAGAACGATTACAGTGTTAGGCGATCCAAGTTATTAACTATTGCCATTTCCTTAAAAAATATGACCGTTGAGTTTCCCCCATACACTGCCGTTTTGTTGGCTGCCAAAAAAGCCAAGGGTTTGACGTTTAGCGATCTTGAAACCCTTCTCGGTCAAGATGAAGTTTGGATTGCCTCGTTATTTTATGGTCAAAATAGCGCATCGGTAGAACAAGCCGAAAAGCTAGCTGAGGCTTTGGGTTTGGGTTCGGATATTGTGGTGGCTTTGACGAGCTATCCTTCCAAAGGTTTGGGACCGGTGGTTCCGACGGACCCGCTGATCTATCGGTTCTATGAGATTATGCAAGTCTATGGTTACCCCATGAAAGAGATTATCCATGAAAAATTTGGTGATGGAATCATGAGCGCCATTGACTTCACTTTGGACATTGAGAAAGTGGAAGATCCCAAGGGTGATCGGGTCAAGGTGACGATGAATGGGAAGTTTTTGCCCTATAAGAAGTGGTAGGTAAATGCGGTCGCTATAGATAATTCAAGGGAAAAAGTAAAAACTCTCATCTATCTTTTTACTTTTTCCTTGTCCTCAGTGATAGGTAACGAATCTTGAATCAGCTTACAACTCTTAATAGAAGTTTAAAAGCTTCATGGTTTACAATTGACAAGTCCCGATGCGAGAAAGGACATCCGCCCCTGCAACTAAACGCCCGAAATCAATCCTATTATTACCCAATCGCGGGAGGTGCCCTTCACTCATAAAGTTATCATCAAAAAATGGGTCAGAATAGTTCAGCCAATTACCCTCGCGTTTCCATGTGATGCGATTAGTAAATTCATTCCAAGTCTCTGAACTAGGCAGACTAAAATCCAGCCTACCACCACACTCGACATAAATCTGCTTTTGGACACTAAAGCCAAACTTATATCCATGCTGCTTACTATATTCCACCCACAAGCGGTCTAAAGTTAATAAATCCTCGCAAGGAAAATTTTTGATGTCATCGAATGATAAATATCTCCCGGCTTCTCGACTCATTACCTTAAGCATCAATTGCCAAGTTTCCTTATCCGCCTCATACCATTGCTGACTTTCTAATAATCTCTCTAACTCACTATAGTCGATACCTTTTGCGCTTACCAGTTCTACAGAATTTCTCTTGACTTCTGGCACTGGCAGAACAACTGTCGGTGCTGAGAATGGTTTGTCAATAGGTTCCGCAACAGGTATAACATTCTGTACTGTTGGCTGTAACGAAGGCTCAACAGGTACAACAGCAGAGTCTTTAAGGTCAGAGATTGCTCTTCTAATTCCCTGTACAATGTCCAAAAATGCCTCATCCTGATTTGACCAAGATGTGACCGGAAGTGCATTTTTGGGGAGTGCTTGCAACCCTCCAAATTCTTCATCAGACCAGTCACAGGCTCTTAAAATGATTGGAATAACTCTTGCTTCTTTTGAGTTATGTCGTTCCATCGCCCGTTTTACTTCAATATCAGAACAATATTCAGAAGCCAAAAATTTAGAACTGATCAGCAGCAAAATTATATCCGCCTTATTCAGGTTATCGTCAATTGCCTTTGCCCATTGAGTTCCAGGTGGAATTTTTCGATCATGCCAAGCTTCAATCACCCTCTTACGTTTTAAGCTTGAAAGATGATCTGCTAACTTATCGCGTAAATCTTCATCTACATGGCTATAGGAGAAAAATAAAGTATAGTAGAATCAAATAAGAACTAGAGGATGAGATTAGCATATTGTGCAATGAGAGAATCTAAAGATGTATGTTGATGAGCATAAGCTCTTCTCTTTTTCAGAGCAGCAAAGTTATGCTCAATCTTGTTGAAGTCAGGCGAATATTTCGGTAGAAATAACACTGTGTGTCCAGCAGCCGTCACCAAGT
>JBIKNH010000171.1:0-9475 GCA_044358815.1 Pseudanabaenaceae cyanobacterium
CCAATTGCAGCATTTCTTCAGCATCTTCGTAAGTCAGGCGATAGCTCGGCTTGATATAACTGGGATGAATACTGGAATAAATCGCTGCCCCTTGGTCATCTAATTCAATGGCAAAAGACAAAGCGTGGCAAACCTTACCCTGAATCAGACTCATGGGTCCGGCGGCTAATTCCATCGGAAACATGGGAATTACACCCGTGGGCAAATACACACTAGTGCCACGGCGACGGGCTTCCTTGTCTAGGGTGCTGTCCGGTTCTAGCCAGCGGGTGGGATCAGCAATATGCACCCAAATGCGTTTCCGACCATCGGGCAAATTCTCAATGCTCAAGCCATCATCAATTTCGGTGGTGCTGGCATCATCAATGGTGTAGACATGGAGATGGGTCAGGTCAACCCGTTCCACCGAGTCAGGAATCGCATTTTCAACACAGGTATTAGTAACGGCAATCACATCATTAGGAAAACGAGTGGGAACTTGACTGCGTAACAGGGCGAGATTTTCGTGGGCATTCCAGACTTGCAGATCTATCAACAACTGTAATGCGCCTTGATCATTTTTAGGACGATCCAACGAAACAAGTAAATCCTGCGCCAATGCCTTATCAGAGGCTTCATCACCATGCAGGGCATACCGTTCTAGGCTGTCAATTTTGGGACGATCCGTATTGCTCCACGTCACCTGCTGACCGTCCAAGGCATCCCTGAGTTTCTGTTGGAACATCTGGGCTTCTAGTTGACGTTTTTGCACCGCTTCGGCTTGGTGCTTCAGATCAGCGACCTGGGCAGAGGATCTTGGTTCGTAACCATCCCCCTTTTGTTTGAAATAGAGCTTGTCGTTGCTCAGTAGGACATAGGCTGCGTAGGTGGTCACCGCCCCCACATCAGAAAACAGCAATTGAGCCATTTGGGTGGGGGTAACTAAACTAGTTTCACCACAAAGCAATTCCCATGCCACTTCCAGACTGGACGGATCGAGAAACGTCTGGACTTGTGCCTGAAAATTAGGTAACTGACGGGGGGTATAGCGGCTGTCATCTTCATCACGCCCCTTCACCACAAAATTAATTTCCCGAGGATGCACCACATGGGTCACCCCATTTTCATCAATCACTTGGAGGTGTTTTTTGCCCTCAGGACGCTCCACCACGGTGAGACGGCGATCTCCGTGAATGCGTACCTCTACTAAAGTGCCTTTGGCTAAGCTGTTGTCCAATCGACCTGATCCCTACAATATTCCTACAATGCCACGCTGGAAATCTACCAAATGCCATTGTACAGGTTACAACTTACTTTGGCGGTTAATGATGACTAAATCTGTGGGCAAATTACCTTAAAATAACTTAAACTAACTTTACTGTGGGCATAAGTCAGCAGATCTTGACACAAGACCTTTCATGATCTTTCGTGAGAGAGTTGGTTGGTGCGAGTCTGCCTGTCGATTTTTGCTGAAGCCTGCTTAACCACACACTAAAATAAACCGCACACTAACAAACCGCAAAGTAAGCATGACACAAGCCTATGTTCTGGGACTGGGGCAGTCCGGTATTGCAGCAGCCAAGTTATTACATCGCCTCGGTTGGGATGTCGTTATCAGTGATGGCAAAGATACCCCCAGTTTGCGCGAACGTAGTCAGGCTTTGGTAGCGGACGGCATTAATTTGGCGTTGGGGGGCTTTCCCGATTGGCAAAGTTTAGTAGATGGTGGTACGTCCGTAAATTTGATCGTAGTTAGTCCGGGGATTCCTTGGGATCATCCTAGTTTGCAAGCGGCGCGGGCTTTAGGCATTGAAACCATTGGCGAGATGGAATTGGCATGGCGGCAGATGCGGCATATCCCTTGGGTGGCGATCACAGGCACCAATGGCAAAACCACGACCACTAGTTTGACTGCGGCGATTTTCCAAGGGGCAGGGCTGCGGGCGGTGGCTTGTGGCAATATTGGTTTGGCTGCCTGTGAGGTGGCATTGCAGGCGCTGACGGACCCGCCGGATTGGATTATTGCGGAGTTAAGCAGTTTTCAGATTGAGGCAGCGTCTACCATTCAGCCAGAGGTGGGTATTTGGACCACGTTTACCCCTGATCACCTGAATCGTCATTACACCGTGGACAACTATCGCCAAATTAAAGCTAGTTTGATTCACCAAGCTAAACACATTGTCCTAAATGGTGATGATCCCCAAATTGCCCATACGGGACCTGCTCTGTGGCCTAAGGCAATTTGGACCGCAACAACACCGACTTTTACGGAAGCTTTGGACACTGGGGCGACGGTGGTTGATGGGTGGGTAACTTTTGCGGGGGAAAAGTTATTTCCGCTGTCTCGTTGGAGTTTGTTGGGGGATCACAATGTGCAAAATTTGTTGGTATCAGTGGCGGCGGCACGGTTAGCACGGATTAAACCGGCGGCAATTGAGACGGCAATCGCCGCATTTACAGGGGTTGCCCATCGCTTGGAGCCAGTGCGTTCTTTAACCCATGCTGACGGCAAAATTACTTTTATCAATGACAGTAAAGCCACTAACTATGATGCAGCGGAAGTGGGGTTAAAGTCAGTCAATGAACCTGTGATTTTGATCGCGGGGGGACAACCCAAACAAGGGGATGCTACGGGCTGGTTAAGGGAAATTCACCAGCGGGCTTGTCGGGTGTTGTTGATTGGTGAAGCACGAGAATTATTTGCCCAAATGTTGCAGGATGCTCACTATCACAACTATGAATTAATGGAAGCTTTGGATCAGGCTGTGCCTCGGGCGCTGGCGTTGGCTACGGAATTAATCACGAAGACTCCATCATCGAGTGAATCCCATACTGAAAATGCAGTCACAGTCTTGTTTTCCCCTGCTTGCGCAAGTTTCGATCAGTTCGCTAATTTTGAACAGCGTGGGGATTATTTTCGGAAGTTGTGTCAGGATTTAGAAAGTGATTAGGAAATCCATTAGTAGATGAAGAGTAATGTTTAGTTTGGAGGTGACGCAACAATTTCCCTATGTGAAGTTCATGACTTAAGCTTGAAAATTCTTCATTCTGTTTAAGATATAATTCCTTCATTTCAGTGGGCAATTAATCATGAAAATAGTTCATTTAGCCGATCTGCATTTAGGTTATCGGGCTTACCATCGGGTCAACTCCCAAGGGGTTAACCAAAGAGAAGCAGATGTATTTCGCTCTTTTAAGGAAGTTCTCGATAAGATTGTTACAATTCAGCCTGATGTAGTCTTAATTGCAGGGGATATTTTCCATGTGCCGCGCCCTAGTAACTTCGCAGTCATCACGACTCAAAGACTACTCTACGAATTTCGCCAAAAATGTCCAGCACCTCTGGTAATGATTGCCGGAAATCATGAATCCGTGCGTTCCACTGATAACCGCTGTATTCTGGAATTACTGAAGGTCTTATCGGAAACCTATGTGGTGACTAATGCGCCGGAGGTGGTTTCATTAAACCTCAGAGATGAGAAGACCATGCGGATTTGTTGCTTGCCGCACAATGCCTTAGATACCAAGGAACCATTACCGCTGATTGCGCCTGATCATGACAGTGACTACAATCTGTTGATGTTACATGGCACTGTAGACCATGAACGAATTAATGATTATGGTGGTTATACGGTTCCTAAGGATTTAATGGCAATGCCTTGGGATTATGTCGCCTGTGGGCATTATCACAGTCACACTCATCTAGGGAAGTTCTCATATTATGCCGGAGCCATTGAGCGCACGAGCAATAATATTTGGGCTGAAGCTGTGGAACCAAAGGGTTTTGTAGCATTCGATTTGGAATATAAAAAAGCGGAATTTTATCCTTTGACTGCGCCCCGTTTAACCATTGATTTACCAGTGATTGATGCCGCCAAACATACTAGTGATAGTATTAATGCATTAATTCTTGATCATGGAAAACAATTCAAAATTGAGAATAGTTTGGTGCGCCAGAAAATTGTCAATATGGTGAAATCAGTGCAATGTCAGTTAGATTATCGAGAGATTCGGAAATTACAAACTGAAGCGGTGCATTATTTACTAGATATACGTCCACCGGAAACAGTTTTTAGAAGTAAAGCTCTCGCAAACCATAGCGGTGAAACTAAGGGTTTATTAGACCAAGCGGAAGCTTTTTTAAGAGAACGCCCTTTACCTTTGGAAATACCGAGGGAAGCTTTTGTGGCGCGAGGTTTGCAGTATTTGAGTCAGAATAGAGAGTGAGATCCTCGATTTCTGCTAGTGATTCTTTTTTCTAATCAATTTCATAATTAATCTTTCTATTAGAAATTCACTAAAAGCAGCCGAGGATCTAGGCTAGAGCGTTTTAGATGAATAACACTAAGCCACCGATGCCCAAAAATATGATCCCTAGAACCAATTGCCAGAAAGCAGGATGACTGGAAGCCTTAGTTCCTGATACGGTGGTGAGTAGTTCCAAATCCATCCAAGAGGCAATGCCCCGACGGAACCAGCCTTTTGCCGTGGTTTCAGCATCAATTAAGCCTTCGACTCGCTTCATGCCAAATAAGAAGTTACCTATACCGCCCCAACGGGAAGCATAGCGTAAGTACATCATCCCTGAGGGGTCTTGCAATTTCAGATCGGAACCAAACACATAACCCGCATCCCCACGACCGATTAAGGTTCCTTCTAATTCCACTGGTTGCCCCCGCAATGGACTGGCATAGGGATCAGACATTAGCGTAATCACATCAGTCTTCGTTGCATTTTGCGAATTTGGGTAAGTAGCAGACCGTTTGAATAATATGGCAGTCCCAAGGAGTAATAAGGGAACCACAATAAATGCCTTACCACCAAAGAAAGGGATCCCAGACAGCACCGCCGCAATCCCTAAACCGACCACAATTGAGATAAATTCCGCACCGTAAAGTAGTAAATCTTGGGAGAAGCTACCATAAAGCCGTTTTTTATCGAGGCGATTACCTTCAGCGACTACTTCCCCCATATTAAATTCCATTGGCAGTCCTAATTGTTCGGCATAGTTACTCAAAGCGCGGACTCGCTTACCTGTCAATGGATGAGTGGAATTCAATTCCAACCACCAGCCCCAAGGATTGAACAAATCCCAAAGGAATAATCGACCAACTTTTTCAGGAGCAGCACTAATCTGATAGGCTGTACCAGTGGCGGCGGCAGCTTTAGCATCATAGATTCCTAAAGCACGGGTTCCCTGTAATAACCGACTGGGGGTAGCGGCTTGTTCCGTTTCTTGGACAATGCCATAGGCGATCTTGACTAGGGCACGGGATAAACCGTTGGGGTTGCCAGTTTGTTCGGCGGCGAAATGATCCGCAAAATATTCTCTAGTTCGTGACAGATACAACATTAAATATGTGCCAATGATATAGAACACATAGGCAGCCAACGCAATCACCGTCAAACCAGCTTGGACTTTTCCACCTTCTTTGGATCTGCCTATACTGCTCCCCAATTCCATGAACATGACATAAAAGAGATAGGTAATCTGCACCAAAGTGGAAGCAACGGTCATCACTGCAAAATCCCAATGCACAATATGACCCAGTTCATGGGCGTAAACCGTAGCCGCTTCATCATCGGACAGATATTTGAATAGTCCGGTACTCACCACCAAGCGGGCGCTGTTGGGCAATGCCCCATAGGTAAATGCAGTGGGATTATTGTCATCAATCAAACCAAAACGTAATTTTCTAATCTGATGTTGGTCACAGACGCGCCGAATCACTTGGGCGGATTCAGGACTGAGGGTCTCGATTTTGTCTAGGGTGACCCATTGGGTTTGATAGAGCCAGCCTTGAACTAAATCCATAATCCAAGGTGAAACAAAGAAGATAATCCCATTAACGATAATCGTCACTATTACCGCCATCGCCAAACCCAAAATAGGGTTAGGACTTTCAAGAATGAAAATTGTCGCAGTGACGAATGCGAACACAATTCCTGCCAGTAGAGCAATAGTAATACCAGAAGCTAGGGCTAGGTTTCCTGCTACTTTAGCCAGTGCCAGTGTTACCCCCATGTGGCTAGATCGCCCTGCTTTCTGGAAATCCGACTCAGAATTAAACATAAAACCCTCTCTAAACAGTTGGGCATTGGTGCTTCGGCAGTTTCTAGTACTGTAGTGCAATAGAGCATGATCTAAATTACACAACAACTATTTTTTACATTTCATTTGTCGCAAAATTACTAACTAAAATTTTTCCGCAGTTAAGTCATGACTTAATCTCTGCCGTTCAGAGTGAGGCAATGTGATGGAATCTCCCCTAGATATTACTGAATAATTAGTCAATGAGTGAGACCGACGGAAACTTAGAGGAACCTATTAGTTAAATCTTTTCTATTATTTGAGTTTAGTGGTGATTTCAGTGTTGAATAGGAGAGTATCTTGGGCAACCCTGAAGTGACATCCCCCATCATAGACATTGCTACAAAACAATTGGTATAAAAGCTGGCTCAAGAGTTGTCTAACCACTTCAAAGCAGTGGTTGTGGCATTGGCGCGGAGTCTTATTCACTGCACCACCGGTAGCAATATTATGGCTTCTAATTCGGGCAACAGGCATCTTACAACCGTTGGAATGGGCAGCTTTTGACCAATTGATGCGGATGCGTCCCCTGGAACCCACCGACTCCAGAATCATAGTTGTGGCAATCAATGAGAAAGATATTACCAGCATTAAACGCTGGCCCATTGAAGATCGCCTCTTAGCGAAACTATTACGCACCATCGCGAAACAGAAACCCCATGCCATTGGATTAGACCTAGCGCGAGATGTCCCCCAAGGGGAAGGTTATCAAGAACTAGTTAAGGTATTTCGCACTACGCCGATCTTGATTGGGGCAGAGAAAAAACCCGATTTAGTTGATTCTGCCTATGCTGCGGTGAATTCCGATATTAAGCCACCACCAATTCTGCAAAAATTAGGACAAGTGGGTTTTATTAATTTACCTCTAGACCAAGATCGGAAAGTGCGTCGGGGTTTTCTCTCGATGCAAATGCCCAACGAAGACGTTAGCTTAAGCATGAGTTTACAGCTATCTTTACTGTATCTGAATGCCCAAACAGACCCAATTAATCCTCAATTTTTAGAGAACGCTCTCAATCCGCCCCTCTTACAACCCAATGATGGCGCTTATGTGAATATGGACAATGGGGGCGCTCAGTTCATCATTAACTTCCGTAATTCTAAGCCAGAGTTCCATCGAGTATCGATGATGGAAGTTTTGGAAGGGAAAATACCGCCGGATTTATTTCGGGGTAAAGTAGTTTTGATTGGTGTCACAGCAGTAAGTTTTCGGGATTTTCTATCTACGTCCCTAGATGGTGGTTTGTGGTCCAGTCGGCAACAAACCGCTGGAGTGGAAATTCATGCCCAAACTGTAAGCCATATCTTGAGTACCGCTCTCGATGGCAGAACGACCATTCGGGTTTGGTCAGATTCTTGGGAAGCAGCATGGGTTTTCCTTTGGGCTTTGATTGGCACTTATTTAGTCTGGCAGTGGCGGTTAGTCAATGCTACGGAAAGAGAAGTGCAAATTCTTATTTTACGTTCCCTTAGTTTAATGGCAGTGGGGACGCTCCTAGTAGGAATTTGTTTTGTGGCGTTTAACTATGGTTGGTGGTTGCCACTGGTTCCGGGATTATTGGGATTTATTTCTGGGGGAGCGCTGGTTACTAGTTATTTAGCTTTGAGTGCGACGAAAATTCGGACTTATTTTAGTCGCTATTTAACGAATGAAGTAGTGCAGAGCCTTTTAGAAACTCCTGAGGGGTTACGTTTCACTGTAGAACGGAGGAAGGTCACAATTTTGATGTCAGACCTGCGGGGATTTTCGACGATTTCGGAAAAGATGCCTCCGGAACAAGTTGTGGAAATCCTGAATGTATTTTTAGGGGGTATGACAGAAGTAATTACACGGTATCAGGGCACAATTGATGAATTCATTGGTGATGCGATTTTAGTGCTGTTTGGTGCGCCGATCATTCGCCACGATGATGCGGAAAGAGCCGTAGCCTGTGCTATTGCGATGCAGAAAGCGATGGTAGACGTGAATCAGAAATTACAGCGACTGAATTTACCCAGTATTGAGATGGGGATTGGGATTAATACGGGCGAAGTGGTGGCGGGTAATATTGGTTCGCAATCACGGGCAAAATATGCCGTAGTGGGAAACCATGTGAATTTAACTGCTCGGATTGAATCCTATACGGTGGGACGACAGATTTTAATTTCTGAAGCTACCTATGGGGAAGTGGAACATATTTTAGAAACTAATGGACAAATGGAAGTAGAACCCAAGGGAGTTTCTCAACCGATTACGATTTATGATGTGCAGAGTCTGGGGGGGAAATATCAAATAGCCTTACCGCACTATGACGAAAGTTTTTATGTCCTGAAACAGCCTGTGGTGGTATATTTGCGCCTACTCACCGAGAAAAAAGTCCGACAGGAAGCCATTACCGCTTATTTATTTGTCCGCACTGATCATGGTGCTTTATTGCGTACTGCGGTGGGTCTGGAACCCCTAACTAATATGAAAATGCAGTTCCGGAATTTGCCAAATCATCCTGATGTATATGCGAAAGTCCTGCCTAATCGGTTTATTCCAGCGGCTTTAGCTAGTCCTAATGATACTTCTAATAATCCCGTTGCGGTACAAACTTTGATTATTCGGTTTACGACATTACCGCCAGAAGTGGAAAAGTGGTTGGAAAGTCTATCGAAAAATTCTGTATGATTAGATCAGGTGATTAGGGCAGAAAAAAACCACCCTAATCTATCCTAATCAAAGCCTCAAATCTAAGCCACAGGCAAGAAATAGAAGGCAAATCCTAAAGTAACATAGGTTGCTAGTAATAAAATTCCTTCGAGCCAATTGGAACGACCATCGGAACTAATAGAATTAGCGATTAATACTGCCACACCGACGGCAACTAATTCAAAAGTATTGAAGTTGAAGTCCATCGGTTTACCAATAAACCAGCCGATCAGCACGAGGAGTGGTCCTACAAATAGGGCGATTTGCAGACTCGATCCCACTGCTACAGAAACCGATAACTCCATTTTATTTTTCATGGCAACGGTGATCGCGGTGGTATGTTCAGCAGCATTACCGATAATTGGGAGTAAAATCACCCCAGTAAATAACTCGCTAAAACCCAGACTAGCGGTAGCTTCTTCTAAAGTTCCCACTAGAAATTCTGATTCAATGGCAACGAATACCGTCGCAGCTAAGAGAACCGTTACCCATAGCGGCACATTAATATTATGGTGTTCGCCATGACTTTCGGCATCGGCTTCCGCGTCTGCTTCTTCTGATACGCCAATATCATAGAGATAGGCATGGGTTTTCATGGAGAAGAGTAACGTCAAACCATAGACGATAATCAGCACCACCGCCAGCCCAAGGGACACATTTTCGATAATGGCATTACTCACATTGCCGCTACTGAACCGCATGGCAGTGGGTAATAAAATTGCAATCACCGC
>JBIKNH010000019.1:0-30912 GCA_044358815.1 Pseudanabaenaceae cyanobacterium
TGTCAGTTAAACACCGCAATTACCCAGCGCCCCGATGCCGATGGTGTGATGCAACCCGTAGATGTGGATGATTCCTGTAATATTCTGTTGCAGTTAGCGGATGGAACGCCCTGTAATATAGCCCTGAGTACCGTAGCCTATGGCGGCACAGGGCACTGGATTACGGTATATGGCGATCAGGGGACTTTAATTTTGGGTAGCAGTCACCCGTCAGATTATGTGCATGGTTTTACGGTGAGTTTCCTCAAAGCTGGTGCAACAGAACCGGAAGTGCTTCCAATTCCCCCAGAATATGAGTTACCCAAGACCTTTACCGATGGCAGAATTGCCCCTGTGAGTGCGGTTTTCGGCGCGTGGTTAACGGAGATTAATAAGGTTCATCATCCAGAGGAATCAGAACATAATTCCCCTAGAGCATATATGCCTAGTTTAAAGGAAGGTATTTACAGTCAATTACTGATGGATTTAACCCGTGAATCCCATGAGCAGCGCCGTTGGGTTGATATACCTCAATTAGGAACTTTAGCTGAGGGATTTTAGCTGAATTTTGATCTGATTTCAGATTGAGAACAATGACCACCCCTACTTGTGGCTGACCAATCTAATGAAAAGGTATCAGCCCAGGCTTAACGGGGTGGTTTTATTTTCTAGCGTTGCGTGTTGTGTTCTGGAATGGTTGGCGAGTTCTACATTTGAGATTGCAAATAATTCGGCAAGCCAATCATTTCAATTAGACCCAACTGCTTCTCTAACCAATAGGCGTGATCTTCTTCCGTATCTGCCAGCATTTGCCGCAAAATCTCTCTGGTTTGATAATCTGCTTCCTGTTCACAGATGGCAATAGCAGCCTTGAGATCCCCAATCACCCTGTATTCCAAATCCAAATCCAATTTCAACATTTCCGGTACTGTGGCACCAATGTGAATCTCGTCCTTGTTGGCTAAATCTGGTTTGCCACCAAGTAATAGAATCCGCTCAATCAAAGCGCTGGCGTGTTGGGTTTCGTCCTGCATTTCATGATCAATGCGCTCATAGAGTTTCTGTAAACCCCAGTCAGCATACATCCTTGAATGGGCAAAATATTGATCCCGCGCAGCCAACTCCCCAGAGAGCAGATGTTGTAATTGAGCGATGACGGTAGCTTTTCCTTCCATTGGGATGCCTCAATAAATCAAAGTAAGTAAATAAAGTAAGTAAATTAAGTAAATAGAGTCAGCAAGAAGAGTCAGTCAGAAAGAAAATAACTCATAGACAACCAAGTGATAGCGGCAAAAAGTTCAATTCCGTTAATTCAATCAAACTAGTTCAAAAAGTAGTTCAAAGGGAAAGAAACCTACATCATTTCTTGGAGATAGTTAGGCAACCCAGCGCCCTCAATCAGCCATTGTTGTGATTCTAGCCAATCGATTTGGGCTTCGGTTTCCTCTAGCAACTCCGTACATAAATCTCGGCTCACATAGTCTTGTTGCAATTCAAAGGCATTAATTGCTGCCACCAAATTACTGCGAATTTCCAGACAGAGCTTGAGATCGTTGGAGATAATTTCAGGCACATTTTCGCCGATCATCAACTTGCCTAAATTTTGCAAATTGGGGAGTCCCTCTAAAAACAAAACCCGCTCGATCAAATCATCCGCCTGCTTCATGGCTTTGATAGAGCAGCGATATTCTCGGTCATTGAGTTGATTTAGTCCCCTATTTTTGCACATGCGGGCATGGAGAAAAAACTGATTAATTGCCGTCAATTGGTCTCGGAGACATTGATTGAGGCGACTATTGATCTCTGGATTAACTTGCATAGTTGCCGAGGCGTGGTGCTGACGCGGTTCTACTGAGGGTGATCTAATCATCAAGCTTACTGCTATGGCGACTCCCTAGGGGTAAATCTTAATTTTGTAGTTAATTTTCTGAGTAATTGACTGGAATAGGCAGATCTGAGCCATTACATCCTGAGGATTAAAGCAATCCTGGAATTTTTAGTGGATTTTGTCGAGATCTTTGGTCTAGAGATTTGGATCAAGGACTAGATCCGCCATAGGTGTGACCCATAACCGCCGGATCTATTTCTTTAGATAATGCAAATTACTTGCAATAAGTTGCCAGCTAATGCTACATTTATCACCAGAGATTTGCAAGCAGTTAGGCTTGGATCTCCTAAACTTGTAACGGTGACTTGTGACGGTGACCTGTAATGGCGGCTTCTGGCGATAGTTTGTGGTGATAACTTGTGGCGGTTAAGTTTCTAATGTCCAGAAATTTACGAGATTATGCCAAGTTGTCGATCTAGATTGCCGATTTAATGCGCCTTACTGAGATTCGTTGCCAGTATTCTATTTTGATACTTTATTTATTGTCCTATTCGAGGATTGTTTTTATGTACGTTTGTCTGTGCCAAGTGGTGACTGAGAAAGATATTCGCAAAGCGGTGGATCAGGGAATTTCTTCGATGGAAATGTTGGCGAATGTGACCAAGGTGGGGACTCAGTGCGGTTGTTGTGCCGATCATGCCCATGAAGTTTTCCAAGCGGCAGTTTCCGCCGGTCAAGAGAATCGGCATTAATTTTAGATATTGATAATCTAGATATGATTAAGTCAGAATCTGCTTACAGGAATTTGATTTTTTGCGCTGCATAGAGACACATCTTCAATAGAATCAGCCCTTCACGCACATGGGCAATATTGGATTCGCCATAGGTGCGGGGTTCGTAGCGCACGGGAACTTCCACAATATGCAAATTAAGTTTTGCTGCACCAAAGAGTAAGTCAAAATCACCGAAGGGATCGAAGTCGCCGAAATAACTCCGATTCTCGACGATGCGCTCGTAATCAGTGCGCCATAGAACTTTTGTGCCACAGAGAGTGTCTTTGAGAGTTTGTCCGAGAAGAAATGAGAACATCAACGCAAAAAACTGATTCGCTAAAGTATTCAACCAAGGCATAGCGGCTTCAGAACGTGGATAAACCAACCGCGAACCATTGACGAATTCCCCCCGTCCGCGCATCATCACCCGTGCAAACTGAGGTAAATCCTCCGGTTTAACCGTCAAATCTGCATCTAGAATCATTAAAATATCACCGTTAGCTTTGTCGAATCCCAATCGCACTGCATCAGCTTTCCCTTTGCCTGTTTGTTGCCATGCCTGAAAGCTAAAGTTCGGTTTAGGATTTGCGGCATAATGTGCCATGACCCGCTGAATCTCTGACCAAGTATCATCTTTGGAATGACCTTCCACAAAAATCACTTCCGTATGGTTACCCAATAACGGTAATCGTTCGATGGCTGGTTGGATATTTCCGGCTTCGTTACGGGCAGGAATAACCACAGTCACGCTCGCATCGGGAATAGTTTCAGGGGCAGGACGAGCCACCACGTATTGAGTCAAACACAGCCGATTAATTAAGGGCAAGTGAGCCAGATAACGATTGATCAGGAAAGATAAACCAGGGAAATTCTTCGGTGCGAGGAACCGTCGCCCAGTTTTGACGGTGGTATAACCGCTGATGGTCAAGAGATTTAGCACATCGGTCATGGAAACCCAGTTCTGCACTAGTTGAGGACAGCGCTGCCCAAACCGTTCCGCTAAATGAAGAATATCCTCCCAGCCGTGATTATGGAACGCAAAGATCAGCCGTGTGTGGGGATGACAGAATTGATGGAGTTGTTCTAAAACCTGTTGAATATTCCCTAAATACCCCATCACTCCTGATAAAACAATAAAATCGAATTTACTTTGGAAGGTTTGAGATTTTTTATGGGATGTTGCACCAAACTTGTCGTGATCGGAATTTGAGGTTACATCACCCTGGGGATTGCCCGACTGATCTGTTAGGGCATCAGGATCATCTGTGGCTAAACCATGCAACAAATCTTCAGGGGTGAAAGTCTCAGCGTTAAGATTAAAAAAGTGTAAATTAGGAGCGGTGTCATCATAGCGGGACTTAGCAATTTCAATCATTTTGGGCGCAAAATCAATCCCCACCCCTAATTCTGGACGCAACGCCGCCAGTAATTTTCCTGTGCCGCAGCCCACTTCTAACACCGTGCGCCCCGCTGGGATCAAAAATTGATGTAAAGTTTCGAGATCCCGATAGTAAAAACGGTTACGTTGATGCCATTGATCAATCTCAGGGGCAATATGCTCAAAGTAACTTTGTAGGGTGCGGCTATGGGGCTGGGCACTATGGAGTGACGTTTCAGATAAGGTTTTGGGTGCGGTTTGATTCACGGAATATCAACTTTATATTTAAACTTTGGTACTTAAATTTTCTAGTTAATCTTGGTTTGGATCGTTAATTCTCTTACTATACAAGTTTCTGGTTGATTATCTCATGGTCAATACTCCCGTTATACGTACTATCGGTTTAACCAAGCAGTTTGATCAGCATTTGGCGGTTAATCAAATCAATCTGCAAATTGCCGAAGCTGAAATTTATGGTCTGATTGGTCCCAACGGAGCCGGTAAAACTACCCTAATTCGGATGTTAGCAGCGGCAGAGGAGCCAACGGATGGAGAAATATATCTCTGTGGGGCGCGGTTCCTGCGGGGACAAAACAATCCTGAACTCAAACGCCAAATTGGTTATTTACCGGATGACTTTCCGTTGTATGACGATCTCACCGTTTGGGATTATTTAGATTATTTTGCGCGACTGTATTTCCTGAAAGAACCCAAGCGGTATCAGCGCCTCAATGAAGTCATTGGTTTGGTGCAACTCGAAAATAAACGAGACAGCCAAATTAACACCCTGTCTAGGGGGATGAAACAGCGCCTCAGCCTAGCCCGCAGCATTATTCATCAGCCCAAGTTTTTGCTCCTAGATGAACCAGTATCAGGTTTAGATCCCATTGCGCGGGTGGAAGTCCGCACCATTATCAAAAATCTCCAACAGACTGGCATGACGATTTTAATTTCGTCCCATATTCTGAGTGATTTGTCGGAAATGTGCAGTTACATCGGCATTATGGAATTGGGGCGTTTAGTGGAAAGCAGTCGGCTCCAAGAACTTTATGATCGGGTCAGTCAGGAAGAGCTACTAATTGCCACTATTGGAGACATTCAGCCGCTCTTAGTCGCTTTAGAAAGACATGGCATGGTTACCAGTTGCGAGATCGTCCCAGGGACTCAAACAGTGCGGGTACAGTTTCAAACTGGAGCAGATGTCACTGCCGACAAAGAGGAGACTGCTGCCGAAGCCTGTGCGGGGCTGTTACGTTATCTGATTGAGAATAATATTCCTATTTGTGACTTCCATCGCACCCACGAAAGTTTAGAGTCGATTTTCCTGAAAATGGATTATCAAAGGACTTCTTAATTTAATGGATTACTCCAAAGAGAATTTGTCCCCTTGCCTGTGGCGTATGGTTCGGCGCTGATCTGATAGGGGGGTAGGGTGTCGGGTTTGCAGTCAATAGTAAATTGATTGATTTAGCGGCTATGTTGAGGGTTTTTTACAAATAAAGCTACGTCTTCTCGCCCCAGTAGGACAAAGGCTTATTCGTTGTTGTTTGCTTTGTAAGTCAATGGCAAGCTATTTGCTAACTTCTGAAATTTAGAGGATAAATACGGACTTGGGAGTAAGTTTGGTTATGATAGTTGTGATAAGTTAGGTTAAATTCTTAGAAAATATGCAAGAACAAGATTTGTTAAATCGGATCTGCTCTAGTCCTAGAGTGATGGTGGGAAAGCCAGTCATTAGAGGGACAAGGTTATCTGTTGAGTACATTCTAAATCTGCTGGCTCATGGTGCAACTGTGACGGAGATTTTGGAAGAGTATGAAGGTTTGGTTGAGGCGGATATTAGGGCTTGTTTGCTGTTTGCGTCTCGTGCTTTAGAGAGTGCAAGTTTTATGCCTTTGGCGGAGATTGCTTAGGTGCGGTTTTTGGTGGATGAAAATACGGGTGTTGTGGTTGCGCGTTGGTTACGCAGTCAAAATTATGAGGTTTTCTCAGTTTATGAGGAGGCAAGAGGGACTGATGATGATGAAATTCTGCAAAAGGCTTGGAATGAGAATTGGATTTTGATTTCTTGTGATAAGGATTTTGGTGAAAAGGTCTATCGGGAACGAAGACTACATCATGGTGTGGTTTTGCTTAGGCTTGAGGATGAGCGTAATGCTAATAAAATCAATGTTTTGCAAAGTTTATTAGAAAATTATGCGGGGCAGTTAGCGGATACTTTTGTTGTGGTTACTGAGAAGCAGGTTAGATTTGCTAGCGCTTTGTCTTAATATATTCAGAAAAAGTTGAAGGTTATAAAGTGAATAGCGATCACCGCAATCAGTGGGAGATTCCTCAACCGAAGGGGGAGAATGCAGTGACGGCGGAGGTGACTAGTTTTGCTTGTCCTGTCTGTGGCAAGCCTTTGGCTAAGTTTCCCTATGCGAAGGATGGTGTGGATAAGGTGATGTTGAAGTGTGCGGATGTTCGGGCGCGTCAACGCAAGGATCATGCGGATGTGGTCTTTTTCTGGTCTTCTCAGGAGAGGTGGTGGTCAAAGAAGTTTGGCGATCTGGATGAGGCAGCTAAGCCGAATTTGGGTAAGCGTTCAACGGGGAAGGAGAAGAAAGCTGCTCAGGGGAAGCCAAAGCGATCGAGTAAAGTCGCTAAGCCTAGTCCTAAAAAGTTGTCTTGATAGATAAGGCTAAAAGAATAAAAAATAAGTAAAGGTTAAATTAATCTCATAAATAATTTGATTTTTTCTTACTTAACTACTTCGCTTAAATAATCTTTCAAACTATTAGGAGTTTCCGCATAGGGACTAAATGTATCAAGCGCTTGTTCAATATTAAGTATTGGGTTTGTACTTGTACAATCATTATTAAATTTAAACTTTAACTGCTTTTTTATAACCAATCTATCTTTATTAGAGTCTATTAGAATCAGTTTTAAAAATACTAAAAGAAACCAGAGCTGATATTTACCTCTAAATGTTTTATTACGATCACACATAGAAAATTCGGTTAGCTTTTGTTGTAAAGCTTCTTCTGAAATTGTTTCAGCATTTTGAAAAGTTTGCCTAATTGTCTCAAGATTATAATTCTGTGAAACTGATTGCAAGTTAAAATCTATAAAATTTTTTGGTAACTGATCTTCTAAATGTACACCAGTTTTTTTGCCCGTTTTATTTCTAATTTCTATTAAACAAGCATACCAAGCATTAAATAAAGATGTTGCATGAAGAAATTCTCCTTGCCTATCTATAAAAAGATTAATGCAATCCTCAAATTCTTGAGTAGATTCTAATATATCAAATTGGTTTTTAAGAATATCTTTCAAGACATTTGTTGAAACATAGAGATTTTCAATAGAATAACAAGGTGTTTCAAAAATTGGTGGATCACAAGGTAACAACGGAGCATTAAAATCTCTGTGAATGAAAAATGCTTTTTTATATTTATTATATTCTGGACGTGTAGCTATTAAATTCCAAACCTTTAATACTTGCTCCCTACCACTACATCTGAAGGGATGATAATCATCAGTAGATAATTTTATTCTAGGAACATAATAAGCATTATCACCTCCTCTATCTCCTTCAAAGAAACAGAACAAACCATCTGGAAACTTTCTTGTGGAAAGTGAAAAAAGATGGTAAGCGACTTGAGCTTTATCTCTACTATCTCTAAGGTTTTGAGGGCTTAACATACTCACTTAATCCAACAGCATATTTATCTAGTTCATTCTCGAAAATGAATGGTGAATGAGTAACAGCTAAAAGAAAGTCGCACTTTCCTGAATTTACGATGTCAGGCAATAAGCTTTGTTGCCAAACAATAGAAAGTGACAATTCTGGCTCATCAAAAAGTACTATAAAACGTTTATTAACTTCAGAAAGGTAGATTTTAGAAAACATTGAAATAATTTGCTTCTCACCAGAAGAAAGCTTACTAAGAGGAATTCTAGATAAATTTTTATCTGATCTTACAAATATTTTGATAGCACTTTCGTCATAAAATACCTGTTTATTAATTAAGTACCTATTGCACACCTCTCTAAATTCTTTCACAGAGTTATCGAGTTCTTTTTGGGAAGAATAAATTTTAACTAATTTTTTTAAAAACAAGTTCAAGTATGGATCTCTTGGCTTTACTTCTTTACTAACCAGTATTTCTCTAATTCCCTGCTTCTGCGTGTCAGAAATTCTACTTCCCACACGTGATAGTAAAGTCTCAACATCATTCTCATCAATATTTTCAAGAAAATCTTGGTCTGTTATGTCTTGCTCTTCTTCTAGAAGTTGGCTTAGAATTTCAGAGGATATATCTGAAAATCCTTGCTTTAACAGTTGATCAATTGTATTTTGAATATTATTGAAATGTTTCTGCACATCATCCATTCCAAAATGAATAAGTCGAGAATCTTCTTTGCTTAAAAAAAGTTCTTCTTCATGATATCCAAGATCATGTAATTCCCCCTCAACTCTTCTAAAGGTTGGAAAATATAGAACATCGGTTTGAGATAAATTATTTTTTATTCTCTTGGCATAAGTTATGAGGCTTTGAGTAAGTTTTATGCTTTTTCTTGACAGTCTATCAGCATCACTTTTTAATATATCAACTATATATTCTATAGGCGCAATTTCTCTTAAGTTAGGGTAAGCAGAATCAAAGCTAATAATAGTTCTTTTTACGTTTCTACTAACTGTAATTTCCTTTCGCAGTCTATTAAATTGAGACACACCAATTAAGTCAATAATTTCTTTTATAACAGGATGTCTGTGATTGTCTTGAATATATTTATCAACTTCATTCCGAGTAATTACTATTTCCTCTTGATCGAAAATCAACTTAATTTCATCAAAAAGAAACTCACTAAGCCTCATAAAATTAGCTGTAAGTGTATAATAAAAAATGTTTAATAATTGTGTTTTACCAGTTCCATTTTCTCCTATAAGAATTTTTATACTCTTATCTTCATTAAAGGTGATTTCTACATCGTCTGTTCCCAGAAATCCGTAGACTGAAAAAGATTTTATGTTGTTCATTTTAAGCTTAAATTTAGATATTTCAAAAAATGAAATTTAATATAACTAACTATATGACATCTCTATGTAATTCATAATCATTGAGAATAATAACAACAAGTCAATGATTTTAACCTTGCTTTACCAAAAACACAGCTATTTTTTAGAGATAAATCATAATTAATGCTAAAGTAACTGTTAGGGCATACGGAATAGTATTAATTTTCCAGTTTATAGCATTTAACACCTTTTTCTTAAAAAATGGCTAACTTTAACAAGCAAAGCTCTCAAGTTCTTATGAGGAAACAATTGCTCATTATGCAAACGTCCCAAAATAATCCCAGAATGTCTCTTTTGACTATGAGCAAACTCCTCAATCGCCTTACGAGAAAAAGTTGGCTTATGCTTAACCACAAATTCCTGAAGAGCCAATGGATCGATTAGCCAATTATCAGCAAACTGATTAGCCTCAGCCTCCTCATCATTTACATCAAGACTACCCAAATCATCAAGATAGCTACCTTGATGCCCTGCCACAATATGCCCCAACTCATGCATGAGCGTAAACCAAAACGCATCAACTCGGTCATATCTCAAGGTCAGCGCCACAACTGGATGCTCAGCAAGATAAAACGCCGCCCCATCCAAGTAAGTCTTACTCAAATGTGGCACAACCACAAAATGAACACCCAATGATAAAAGCAATTCAGGAATTTGCTTTACATCCTCCACTTTCTCGGCAAACGTCAAAATTGTGGGAATTGCAGCTTTCAATTGTGCGAGATCGAACTTTCCAACCCTTTGCTGTCTAGCAATATTCTCAACTTGCTTTGCCCATGCTAATTGAGCGATCGCTTCAGGGTTGCGTTCTTGAGAACAGCGAAAATTAATTGTTAACTTCGGTGTCTCGTCAATAGAACTAATACCGTAAAAATCGCAAACTTGCCTTTCTAACTCTTCCACTGAATCAGTTGGTTGAATCCAGCCGCGCTTAGTCAGTTCTGCAATAGGAGCTAGATTATAAATTTGACTTTTGCGCGTAATCTCTTGGGATTGATTTTCCTTTCTTGCAAGATGTAATCGATAATTCGTTTCTAGATTTGTCCAAAACTCCGCAGAAGTACCAAAAGCTCCAGCAAAATCTAGCGCAGTTTCAGGAGTAATTTGTTTCTTAGCTTGAATGATTTCATTAATCGTCTGTGGTGGACGACCTGTAATATCTGCCAAATCTTTCTGTGTCCAACCACGAGCTTCTAACTCACGACTCAAAATACGTCCTGGGGTTGGAACCCTTGCAGGTGCTAATGATTGACTCATAGTTACCTCTCCACTACTTTTAATTCAATGTCCGAAATCAGTGATAGTCTTCAATACCGAGAATCTGAAGGTAAAAACCTTCTTCATCTTCTTCTAATGTGACAATTAATCGCCACTGTTTATTCAGCCGTAGCGATCGCTGTCCTTGTTTGCCTCGTTGCCCAACTAGCTTTTCAAAACGCAGTCCCTTATTAGCATAAAGATCTCTTTCAGTAAGCGCAGCAGCAATTATTGCCATGACCTCAAAGAAGTCATCAACTACATTCGGGTATTTATGGGCATTTTTCTCTTCGGTATAGAGAGCTTCAAGTTTTTTGTCTTTAAAGCGAAAACGCACTTCACTACTCCAGAAGACCGAAGTAATTTAAGACAGTCTGTATACTATACATTCGGCTCTAGGGTGAAACACTGAAATTAGTTTAACATGATTTACAGAGAAAGTGCATAATTTGCCAAACCACAGCCTAATCTAGCAATCGCCTATACGCTTAACCATGAGATTACAAGGCGATCGCCTTTAACAAGCTTGCTACAATAAACACAACTCACAATCTCCAAATCACAAACCATGCAAATTATCCTAGAAGTCCCCGATCGCCTCGGCGAAAAACTACAACGACTGGGCGATCGACTCCCTGAAACCTTAGATAGATTACTTCAAGATATTCCCACCACAGAAACGATCTCTTACCAAGACGATCGCCAAATTGTCGAACTTCTGGCAAGTCAACCCAGTTCTGAAGCAATCCTCGCCATCCGTCCCACACCAGCCTTACAAGCGCGGATGAGCGAACTACTCGAACGCAACAAATCTGGAAGCCTTTCCCGAACTGAAGAAGCTGAACTTGATCGCTACTTACTCTTAGAGCATTGGGTAAGACTAGCTAAAGCCCATGCCTATAAACAATTACAGAAATCAGCATGAGCTATGTATCAGTTCCCCTGCGTCGGCTAGTCACTTAACGCGCTGAAGAACAATGCGAGTATTGTCGATACCCTCAAGCAGCTTCATTCTTTACCTTTGAAATAGAACATATCATTGCTGAAAAGCACGATGGCATTACCGAAGCCGAAAATCTAGCTTTATCTTGCCCTTGCTGCAATCGTTTCAAAAGCACTGATCTCGGTTCCATCGATCCTGAAACAAAGCAGCTAACACCATTTTTTAATCCCCGTATGCAGCAGTGGTCAGATCACTTTTGCCTAGAAGGAGCAAACATTCTCCCCCTAACTCCTGAAGGACGTGTCACTGCTAAAATCCTCCAATTTAACCTTCAAGAACGTGTTATCGAACGCGAACAACTCATTAGTATTGGGAGATATCCCGTACTGTAAGATTGCCTGCACACTTAACCATGAAATGACAAGGTGATCGCCTATAACAAGCTTGCTACAATAAACACAACTCACAATCTCTAATCTAAGGCAAATCTAATTCAAACCCGAAAAATATCCTTGTCTGTGTAAAAATATCTGGATATAACGGAACTTTTCTAGTGATTTGTTGCCATAAAATGCTGGAATTTCAATTAGCTGAAGAATCAGGTAAGCTATGAGAACTATATAAATTTGTAGCCTCACTCTATTTAAATTTTTAGTAATAAAACGATCAAGCTTAAGATGCATTTTTAGAAATTTCCATAGTAGTTCTATTTGCCAACGTTTGCTATAAATTGCTGCTACTTCTTCATCACTACATTCAGTTAAATTGGTGACCAATCTATATTCACAATTTTGAGCATCATAAAACTTGACCACACGCAGAAGTATTGACAGATAGAAAATCATTTGCTCGATCGCGAGGGCTATGCCAAAGGTGACCCCGAAGACTTTGACCCAAACTTAGCCATCGATACCGCTAAACTCTGGCAATTTCTCCAAACTACCCAACCCCAAGAACTCCAAAAACTCAGCGATCAACCCAATTGGCAACGGATGATCCTCGAACGGATCGATCGCAAAATCAAGAAAGACGGCGTGTTATCTGTGCTCAAAAAAGGCATAGCGATCGATGATGCCAATCTCACCCTTTATTACAGCCATCCCTAAAACGACCTCAGCCCCGAAATAGCCGCCAACTTTGCCCAAAATATTTTCTCTGTTACTCGTCAAGTTCATTTCTCCACTGAAAATCCCACCCATTCCATAGATCTGGTGATTTTCCTCAACGGCTTACCCCTGATTACCCTCGAACTCAAAAAACCTTGGACAAATCAGACCACCTACCACGCCAAAAAATAATATTGCGATCGTAACCCTCAAGAAACTCTGTTTAACTTTGCCCGTTGCCTCGTCCATTTTGCCGCCGATACCGATGAAGTCTGGATGACCACCAAACTAACTGGCAAAAACACCTACTTTTTCCCCTTCAACAAAGGCAATAACCACGGCAAAGGCAACCCCATAAAAACTACTCTGAAGATGCAGATTTTCAACTAGCCTTAGAAAACAGTATGATTCACATCCTCAAAACTGCCCTAAAAAAACCTGATCTGGATCTTTTCGCCATTTAATCTTCTCGCCATTTAGATGCCGACTTTCTATTTGCCATATTAAACTAAAGGGAATTGAGTAGTTGCATTGAGAAATCAAGCAAGTAACCAAGGTTAAAGTTTGTCAATCCTGCAAACCAAGGATACAACAGCTTAAATTTCCTTCTGACAAGACTCACCCTGGGTAAGTCCTGACTCCAAACTTATCAGCATAAACTCATCAAAATTAATTGTTATGGCAAATAAAAACCAAAACTTCCCGATCCAAAAAGATGATACCCAGTGGCGGGCAGAACTGACTCCTGAACAGTTCCGTGTTTTGCGTCAACATGGTACCGAACCCGCCGGCACTAGCCCCCTAGACAAAAATTACAGTGATGGTACTTATATCTGTGCTGGTTGCGGTACGCCTTTGTTCACAGCCAAGACTAAGTTTAACAGCGGTACAGGTTGGCCCAGTTTTTTTGAACCCATTCCTGGGGCAGTGGAAACCAGTGTAGATCGGTCATTTTTCATGACGCGGGTGGAAGTCCATTGCGCTCAGTGTGGCGGGCATTTGGGGCATGTATTTGATGATGGTCCCCGTCCCACGGGTAAGCGCTATTGCATGAATGGCGTTTCTCTCAAGTTTATTCCTGAGGAAAAAGCCGATTGACACTCCCCGCGAGTAAAGCGACAGGGATTCCTGATTCAGTGAGACAACTTACCAGCTTTACATCAACTTGGCATCAGGTCGAACTCTCCACAGGCGTGAATTTGGGTATGCCCTACCCTATTTAGACCAATACCAATAGCTAAGATATTCAGAGCCGCATTGTGGTCACGGTCTAATACAGTGCCACAATGCAAACAGTGATGGGTACGCTGACTCAATGTTTTGACAACTTGCTTACCGCAATGTGAACAATTCTGGCTCGTATATTGGGGTGGCACTGCAACAGTAACCTTGCCAAATACCTTGCCAAAATACTCAACCCAATCCCGAAACATTGACCAGCTTGCATCACTGATCGACTTAGCTAATTTGTGATTTTTGACCATATTCCGCACTTGCAAATCTTCGTAGGCAATCAGGTCGTTAGACCGAACTACGCACCTTGCAGTCTTTACCGCAAAGTCTTTACGCTGCCTACTCACTTGTAAATGCTTCTTTGCTAATCGCTTAATTGCTTTACGACGATTAGCCGAACCCTTCTTACGCTTAGATACTTTACGCTGCAACTTTTTCAGTTGACGCTCTGATTTTCTAAGATAGCGAGGATTCTCAACAATTTGACCATTACTATCGGTGTAGAAGTGATTCAAACCAACATCTAAGCCAATCGTAGTTTTGGATGGTTCAAGTTGTTCACGCCGCTCCACATCGACACAGAACTGAGCATAATAACCATCAGCACGGCGCACCAGTCTGATACGTTTAATCTGCTCAATCTGGTAGAAGTTAAGGTCACGGCTACCAACTAATTTGAGTCTGCCAATCTTGAAACCATCAGTCAAGGTTAGGTATTTCCTGTCTTCAGAAAGTTTCCATCCTGTAGTTTTGTACTCCACAGAATGACCACGTTTCTTAAATTTAGGAAAACCTTTCTTGCCTGATACTTTCTTTTTGCAGTTGTAAAAGAACCGATTAATTGCTGACCATGCTCTTTCGGCACTGGCTTGTCTAGCTTGTGAATTGAGCTTTTTGGCAAATTCAAACTCTTTAGCAAGCACAGAGCAGTATTTGTTGAGGTCATACTTATCGCTATCCTTGACATCCATCCATAGCCTCAAAGCCTTATTACGGACAAACAGAGCAGTACGAATCGCCTCATCTATGAGGTTGTACTGCTCTGTTTTGCCTTTTAACTTTGCTTCGAGGACTAGCATGGATTTGTAAGGTCTTATGCTGTATATTGTAGCATAGATTAAGTAAAGCCTTGCTGGAAGCACGGGGTTTTAAACCCATTTTTTTGATAAACTGATCGTCGCAGCCTCTGCCGGCTAAAGTAGTGCCGAACTACCCTCATTGGCAATTTTGAGATACTCGGTATTGACCCCAGAATCCCGTGTGAGGGAAATTTTGCCCGTGCGAGCTACTTCGCGGATGCCAAATTTTTGTAACATCTTCGTAATGGCAACCATTTTGCCTGGGTCACCCACAACTTCAATCGTGAGTGATTCGTCAGACACATCCACGACCCGTGCCCGAAAGATTTGGGCAATCTCAATAATTTCAGAGCGGGCAGCCGGAGCAGCATTGACTTTAACTAACATCAATTCCCGTTCCACACAGGGAATATCAGTCAAATCCCGAACGGTAATTACATTGATCAACTTATTCAGTTGCTTGGTAATTTGCTCAATTGTGTGATCATCACCCGGCACAACCATAGTGATCCGTGTGAAGCCACCCTGTTCAGCACTGCCTACAGCAAGGCTTTCGATATTAAATCCACGGCGGGCAAATAAACTGGCGATACGGGTCAAAACGCCGGCTTCGTCTTGGACAACGACGGAGAGGGTATGTTTCATGGTGGCAGATAAGCCAAGAAATTGGCAACAGAATCAAAAATATCAAAATTACAGACTTTAATCATAGATTCAGACGGTGACTTAACGCGCTACCAATCACGAATTGTATGATTAAGACTGCTGTAAGTAAGCTGCATGATACTGCCGCCCTGCCCCCCTGATCACTCTTTGGTGCGTTGCCAAAGGGTTGTCAAAAGCTGTACCTATATGACCTGCTGCCATAACTGCTGTAATCAGATTCCCATCAACCTGAACTCAAACAGGAGTCTCATACTTCCATGCCAACCCTGTGCTACTGATGACCATGATCTAAGGGTCACTAGCAATTCAGAATCAGCCCTGTAAGAAAACTATCCGAGAAATCTATGGCTCTAGTCCCCCCGACGACACCACAAACGATACTGGGAATTATCTTGCACAATCACCGTAAAAACTCCCGCATCCAGTTGGCGGCGACAGGCTAACTCGGCACTATTACGATCATTAAAAGATGCCAGGGGGGAGAAATGCCAACCCTGATATTCCATTACTTCACTATTTGATTGCCCGTTTGATTGTCCGTAATTATCCGACGTAGGGATAATATGTAATGATTGGGCGGTTAATACTAGCATTGCCGTGAACCTTCCTTGACATCGTGTTTTGCTAAGTCAACGCAATTACTTGATTTTTAGAACAAACTCACAAAACAAACTAACCACTACCGCAACCAACACCAGACTAGGCGAATGGCGCGAATCACCCGAATAAGGGTCACAGCAATTAGTTTTTCAATTAGTTTTTTCTAAACGATGTCTCAGACTTAATTCCTGTCAGTATTCCTGTCATTAAGCTAGGGGAGATTTAGCACCAGCCCCACAGCCATAGACGAAACGACTCACCAAGTTACTCAACTCATGGCATGAATTGATTGGTGAACTGATTAAGTAGTATTACTGATCGCACCCCTCCCACCAGTCAGCCATTTAGCGGATTAATATTCAGCGGATTAATTTGGGTATGTTTGAACATGCCTTGATGATGGTATTGATGATGCCCCCCTAAACCAAAATTCCATCATCAGATCCGCTACTTTTTACTGCCGCTTTCTACTACTCCCTAACACTTCTCTAACCCTACCCTAACCCTATTTTAAACGGAAAACTGCATAAGCGTTGTCAGTAGTTTGTGCCGCCAGATCAGCCAAACTTTCGCCCCGCAACTTCGCTAAAAATTCTGCCACATAGGAAACATAGGCTGGTTCATTGCGTTTGCCGCGCCGAGGTGTAGGAGCTAAAAAAGGACAGTCCGTTTCAACCAACAAACGATTCCCAGGAACCATCAACGCCGAAGCCTGCACTTCCTTGGCATTTTTGTAGGTGACTACTCCACTAAAGCTAATATACATACCCAATTCCAAAAACCATGTGGTTTCTTCTGGAGTTTCCGACCAACAATGCATAATGCCCCGTATGGGATGCTGGGGATCTTCGGCATTAATTTCTGTTAAAACCTGACGACCCACCGCCGCCGCATCACGACAATGGATAATCACAGGCAAATCCAACCGTCGAGCAATGCGTAATTGGGCTTTAAACGCCGCGATTTGAGGTTCAGTGTGTTCCGACTTATAAAAATCTAACCCCGTTTCACCAATGGCGACCACTTTCGGATCAGTTTGTGCCAGGGCTTCTATTTGATCGGCTAGGGTAGGTTCCCAGCCGGTACTATTCAAATCAGCATCAAGGGGATGCAAACCCACCGCAAAACTAACCTCAGGGAAACGCTGGGCAATACCTTGAATTTGCGGAAACTCCCGAGGATGAACGCAAGCATGGACCAACCGAGTAATCCCATGACTTTGCCAACGATCGCGAATTTCGGGCAGGTCATCCGCAAAGTCTTTGAAATTAATATGAACGTGGGTATCAACTAATTGCAGAGCAGGTGACATAGATCCTCTAAAGGGTGGCAAAGGGGTTCAATCGTAAACATAATGTAAATTATATGTTTTTTAGTATGTCTTTGATTCTGATTTAGCCCATAGTCCTAGGCGCTAAAACAGAAAAAAGACTTTTGAGGAACGATTGCATTACTTCAAAGGAAACCAGATGGACCCGCACTGACATAAAGAAACTAGGCAACAAAAATGATTGCCCATCAAACGCCTGAACTAACGCCTGAACTAATCTGAACTATCAACACAAAAAACAGAATCGAGGTTCAGTCACAAGAGCTAAAAGAATCATCGCCTTCGGTCAATGACGTGATGGGCAACAGAGTAATAACTAGGATTCCGTCTCTTCCGTATCCTTAGTATTAAGCTGAATCAGATGGATGTGCTTGTAACCCAGCTTAATTTCAAATTCATCACCCTCATTTAAACCCATCGAGCGAGTATAGGTGGAACCAATCACAATCTGACCGTTCTTATGCACACTGACTCGATAAGTCGGTTCACGACCACGACCATCCTTGTTTTGTTCGGGATCAATTGGATAACCTCTAGCCGCCAATAAAGCTTCATAAAAAGCAGCCAAATTAACCCGCTCTTCATTACTCTTAGTGCGAGAAAAATAGCCGCAACGCTTAGCTTGTTCGCGCTTGGGGACATCGTTTAATTCTTTAACCTTTTGGAGCAATGCCTTACCGGTTAAGGGTGTACTAGGGACTTCACTCATAATTATTACAGTAGCTGTGCAGCATCTAATAACGGAAACAATGAAACAGAAATGAAACAGATTAATGCCAACCGAATAACCATACTAATGTTAAGTAGTATATTTTAACCATCTTCCTGAGAACACAGTCACGGTCGATCAACCTAGTATTTTAGTTTGCATATTAAGACTTTACTCTAGAATCATTCTTTATGACTACACTTACAAATATATTTTACAAAAAATGCGATTTATCTTCCAAATGTTAATTTTTTTCAGCTTTAAAATATTTATCTAGCATGGTCTAGATAAATCTGTCCAAGTAATAAGTGCCTTGGGGGTTGATTCTAGTCGATCACAACCCTAAGGTACCGTAAGTAAAACCTTCACACATTGTCATAAAAAAACATGGTCTTGATCTTTGACTAATGAAGATAACTGAGTTTAGCTGCGGCAACGTACCTCAAAAGAAGATTTTTAGATAGATTCATTGGATTTAATCACTATGGGTGATAAAGACGAGTTTGTAGCAAAAATATTCTGGTTTCAGTAATGGTGATGAATTAGGTATTGACTAGTCCGAGGCAAGATAACTGGGATAATCTAAACTGTAGATTCAAAAAGTTTCTTAGGCTAGTCAACCATGCTAACCAAGGATTTCACTATTAAGATCTGAGGTTGCACAACCATAGTTATTAGACTGTTGCTCTAGCAAAAATCTTGTAATATCACACCTATAAGAATTTTTCTGCTAAAAGGTTTTGACAAAATCAAGCAGGTACATACTTTGTATGATTTCTCCCCAAGGTTGGTTGTAAATCGGTTATAAATCAATACCTGACTGGCAGTTAGAATGTCCCATTCAAACCTAGGTTATTTCAAGTAAGCTTATGGGAAACAGGCTTATGAATAGCCTTATAAATGGAGCCTTATCAAAAAAAGTTTATTAAAAAGCTTATTAAAAAAACTTATTAGAAAAGGCTTATGAGAAAGGAACTTACTCAAGGGGGGCGTATTCAGAAGGGGATGAGTTAAATGGGATTGACCTAAATGAGGCTTAACGGAAGTTAGACTAACATTGTGTCACAAATAGTGATTCCATTCTCTATGACTACATTGGCATATAAACCGAATTAGTGAAACTGATTCAATTAACCATCACCCAAACCAACGCTATCCCCTAAAAAGACGATCCCGATTAATGGAATTGAGCCTAACTAGGACTTGAACTATTGGTTTGGCGCACTTGAACTGGAATGGACACTGCAAATATGGCTCTAAAACCATTAAAGGAATTAGAACCTTAGCTGACATGGGTAACTGACTCAGCGCAACGGTTAAGGAGGTCAACCATAGTCCTGCATATCAGATAGATATCCCAAATAATAGGCTTTAGATAGCCCATTGAGCAGGTATATCATCCGTTCGTCTGTACCTAAAGGACTGTGAGTCACGATGTGATTCACTAACAATAGGCAAGAGTAGAGCGAGACTATAGCAAAACCATATTTAACCAAGGGCATCTAGTCCAGTCACGCGGAGTCCTAGCCCCTCCCAAGACTCTCAAACCTTTTACTGCCCCCACACCGTCAGCAGTCAAACAATGACTCTCTGCGGCTAAACACAAAGGTTACACGTAACTAACATTCAAACAATCAATGTCGAAGTATTTAACGCCAAGGTGTTTAACGCCAAAATAATCAGCGATAAAACAAGACAGAATACTCAATTCCCCAGAAAAACACGAACCAGATCGGAATACCGATCACACGGTTACCTATGATACATCATAGCAAGTGCATGTAGCTACCATGATTATAATTATTTTACTTGAGGATCAATAAATTTTATTGTGATAAACAATACCAAAGGAATTTTTGCTTCTCACTATCCCCTTGGCTATTTCCCTTAGAGCAAGGGATGTGCGGTCAGTAGATAGTTCAAGAAGCAATTCAGGGGGTAATTCAAACGATCTCGCATCACATCAAAATGATCTGACTTAACCGCGAATTTTCGGTATTCTCAGTAAAATATTACGAAAATAGATAACGAATCCTAATCAAGCGGTGTTTAGGTTCTGATTTATTGTCAGGTTTTTTGTCGGCTGCGGGCTGAAATTTATCGTAATATCCTTTGATGGTTTGCCGTACCACGTCATCTAATTGGGCATCACCACTAGACTTAAGAAATTGTTTTTTGACTTTTCCTTCAGGGGTAATCAGCAAAGCCACTTCCACCACACCTTTTTTACCTTTGGGTGCATTGGCAACGGGAATCCAAGTCACCGGTTCTACGGCTACATTAGCGACCTGTTCTTCTTTTGGGGCTACTTGTCCGAGGGTCACTTGGTTATTTAGTTGGTTGCTGATGTTGGCATAGAGTACATCCCAACTCGAAATAATTTCCTCTGGGGGCGTTGATGATGTTCCGTCCGTGGGTTCAGGGGTATTGACCTGAGGCGTAGTCACTGGAGATTGTGCCACTGGATTCTTGCGCGGTAGGGGAGCTTTTGTATTAGCAACCCCATCATTAAAAAACGTCTCTGAGCCACTGATGGCATTAGGATTAATTTCAGGACGTAAATTACTATTGTTAGGACGATTTATGGTTGGGGTGGAACGGTTATCAGCACGGTTATCGATTAAATTGTCTTTTCCGCCCTGATCATCACTAGCAACAACACGATTGTTATTTGCTCCGCTGTTGGCAGGCGGTGTAACAACTCGGTTCGGTCGTGAAGGAGAACTATTACTCGCCAGATCATCCCTGGAGGTTTCGATAGGAGGTACAGATCCCAAATCCCCTAAATTTAGGGGTAAGCCCGTGGGATAGTTACCAGATGCACCAATGGGAGGCATTTGGTCTAGGGGAAAGTCACTACTACCCGTAATTGATGGGAAACCATTGGCGATAGTGGTGGAATTGCCGTTAAGTCCCATGTTCGGTCCCATGTTAGGACCAAATCTCCGCGCATTGGGATTGAGAATACCAGGCAGATTATTCAGAAATGGCAATCCTGCCAAAGGATTCCCCCGATTCGCACGGCGGCGGTTCAGATCCCGGGAGTTAGTGCGGGGCAAAGTCACTACAGGCAGTTTTGTTGGATCAGCGGTGGCAGTGGGTTTAGGAGTATTTTGATTTTGAGTTTGGGCTTGTTTTGAAAAAGGATTAGGTAAAGTCGCCCAGATCAGACCATGGACTGCCACCGATGCCACAAAGATAGCGGCAAAAGGTTTCTCGCGGATGAATTTCCCCACGTTGCGGGCAGTTTCAGCCACCATTGTGCGGTTATCGTCGGGAATTTTAGGGAACCGCAATGCTCCAGAAACCTTAGCCGCAGCGGACTTGAGGGAATCAGCTTTGAGAAAGGAAGGTAAAGGCAACATGGTCTTATGGGAACTTGATGTGATGAGTAGGTTTGAACTGTTAGGGAATAAAAATGTTTCTGATCAAAAAGCTTGGTCTAGAAAGTTTAGTCTAGAAATTTAGTACAGAAATTTGGTCCAGATGAGCCTAGAGGAACCAACCATAGCTGTGCAAACCTTTACCCAACAGATTGACCCCTAAATAGCAAGTCCACACCACGCCCAAACCAATGGTGGCTAAGATTGCCGGCTTTTTACCTTGCCAACCTTTACTGATGCGGGTGTGTAAATAGGCAGCAAAAACTAGCCAAGTGATGAATGACCAAGTTTCCTTCGGGTCCCAACTCCAGTAAGAACCCCAAGCCTCATTAGCCCAAACCCCTCCAGCAATGATGCCAATGGTTAACAAAGGAAAACCTAGCCCGATCATGCGATAACTCAGATTATCGAGGGTTTCACTTAAGTTTAACCGTTGTAAAGATAAAGTGGGGGTTACTACCGGTGGGGCTGCCAACACTGCCACCGCTGTACCGGATGATCCCACATCGCCTGAGACTTCCTTAGGGGTTTGGGTGTTCAGGGCGATGGTAGCAAGAGGCTGGTTCTGGGGTTGATTTTGATTGAGGGAAATTCCCAGAGAGTTACCCTTGAGTTGCACATCTTGACCTCTGGTGGTAATCAAAAACGCCACAGACAAGACGCTGCCCACCATCAAAGCCGCATAACTCAGCAACATTACCGTAACGTGCATCATGAGCCAGTTGGACTTCAGGGCAGGGACCAAAGGCTGAGCCGACTGCATATTATCCGGTAAAACCAGCGCAGCAAAAGCGGTGATCCCCATTGCCACAGGGGCGGTAAATGCACCAGACCAACCCTTAGCCGTCCAGAAATTGCCTACCTGACCAATGCGCTCTACGAATAGCTGCATGGCGGTAATGCCCCACGCTAGGAAAAACAGGGATTCATACAAGTTGCTCAGGGGGAAGTAGCCTGCTTCGATCCACCGTGCCCCCAACAGAGCCGCAATACAGAGATTTGCCGTGATCATGCCAGCATTACCTAGGGCACGTAACCAGTTCCCTTGGGGAAAAGCGACATTACACCAATAACTCAGCATCGTCACAAACAAGATGGCGAATGAGGCGTTATCTAACCAATTTTGAAATTGAACAAGTTGCATCCATGAATCTCCCGCTGTTGTTAGGGCACAAGAGTAGTTAAAGAGTTACGTAAACAGATGGTAAAAACGGCGGCTAAAAATCAGTGCAGTGCCGTTGCAATACTAGTGAAATAGTGGCGAAATATTAGTAAAATATTACCAAAAATCAAAGTGTAATTAAGCAATTAATTTAGTTATACGGATCGACTCTCGACTCCAGATTGCCGATGCCTAGAGGATGAAGCCTCATTAACCAAGTGTTAAAAGTGTCATTATGGATATGTCACTTTTAATACTGTTAGCTAACACATTATATATTGGTAGACCTAGGCTCGTTCAGGATCGTTCAACGCAACTTGAGATATATCAATGACCTGTAGTTTATACCTAATCCGTCACGGTATTGCCACCGAACGCCAGACCGATGCAGACGACACCCAACGCCCCTTAACCACCGAAGGTAGTACGAAAACCCGCGCTGTTGCCGAGAGACTCTATCACCTAGGTTTGCGGTTTAATCATTTTCAAGTAAGTCCCTTGGTGCGGGCGCAACAGACTGCGGCGATTTTTACCGAGGTTTTTGGGGCAAACCCAGCAAAAGGTGCTTTGATCTGTGAAACCCGTGCCGAACTTGCCCCAGAGGGAAATTTTGATATTTGGTTAGCTTGGTTTAGTCAGTGGCACGCCCAACATCTTGCCGCTGGGCATAAATCCCCAAGCCTTGGTTTAATTGGTCATGAGCCGGATCTGAGTAGTTGGGCTGAAGCTCTTTTATGGGGAGAAGTGCGGGGAGTTTTAGCTCTGAAAAAAGCAGGAATTATTGGTTTAACGCTGCCCACGGAGCCGCCTTACATTGGGCAGGGGATTTTATTTTTGTTAGCCCCACCGAAGTTAATTAGTTAACGTGAGTTGGCTAGAATTATAGTCATTTCAAATAATTTTGGGACAGCTTCGTAAGCAGATAAACGGACAAGATGTCCATCCCACGTGTTTTGTAGGTCAGACATCTTGTCTGACAGGGATCCCAAATAACGTACCATTCTTGTCTTATAGATGATTCAAATAAAAAACACAGCTTCGACTTCGCTCAGCTAACATAGACCGAGGACTGAGCGAAGTCGAAGTCTCCTCTACAAATCATTTTAAACAACTATATTTGACTATAAGACCCTCACCCTAACCATCTGCCAAGTAGGGAGAGAGAATAGGAGAAAAATGTAAAACTCCCCAAATGCCTTGATGGTAAATGGGGAGTTCTACGAGTGTATGGGTTCTAAGTTCCTGTAGGACTAATTTCCAGACTGATTCTGGGAGAGCTTTCGGACTTACATTGACGACAATTCTTTTTCTTTTTCTGCTGCCAACTGATCCATTTTTTTGACAAACTTTTCCGTCAACTTGTCTATTTGTTCCTGTTGTTTCTTAGACTCGTCTTCAGAAATTTCCTTGGCTTTTTCTTGTTTGCGCACCGAGTCCACCCCATCCCGCCGAATATTGCGCACGGCTACTTTGCCTTCTTCAGCTAGCTTTGCCACCATTTTCACTAGCTCTTTGCGGCGTTCCGTTGTCAAAGGCGGAATATTTAGCCTAATGCTCGAACCGTCATTATTGGGGGTTAAACCAATATCTGACTCGGCGATCGCCCGTTCAATGGCGGCTAAAATCGAGCGATCAAATGGTTGAATTTGCAGCGTGGAAGAGTCCGGCACCGACACATTAGCCAAAGACTTCAAAGGAGTTTCGGTGTTGTAATAGTCCACAACAATCCGATCTAACAACGAAGCATTGGCGCGTCCTGTGCGTACCGTATTGAAATTATGTTGGGTGGCTTCCACCGCTTTTTGCATCCGCGCTTCAATATCAGCTAACTTCACAAGCACCTCCGACGTAAGTACCAATAGATTCTCCCATGACGACGCGACGAATGTTACCCGCAACACCAAGATCAAACACGATAATGGGAATGCCGTTTTCTTTGCACAGGGCGAAGGCAGTGGCATCCATCACCCGCAAATCTTTGGTCAGGGCGTGGTCGAAATTGAGGGTTTGATAGCGCTTCGCATCAGGATTTTTCTTTGGATCGGCATTATAGATCCCATCGACACTAGTGGCTTTGAGAATCACATCGGCGTTGATCTCGGCTCCCCGCAGAGCGGCAGTGGTATCAGTGGTGAAGTAAGGATTACCCGACCCCGCCCCAAAAATCACCACGCGATGGTTTTCCAGATGACGGATCGCCCGACGGCGAATATAAGGCTCTGCCACTTCCTTCATTTCAATGGCGGTCATGACCCTAGTGGGGACAGGTTCATCTAAATGCTCGAAGGCATCCTGCAAAGTCATGGCGTTCATCACCGTAGCTAACATACCAATGTAGTCAGCAGTTGCCCGATCCATCCCTTTCGCTGCGCCGTTAATGCCTCGGAAGATATTACCGCCACCGACGACGATCGCTACTTCAATGCCTTCCCGGACGATTTCCGCTACTTCGAGGGCAATGGTTTGTACCACTTGGGGATCAATGCCATAACTTAACCCGCCCATGAGCGCTTCGCCACTAAGTTTGAGCAAGATCCGCTGGTATTTCGTCGGGGAATTTCCGTTATTGTTCATGTTGTCGTTTCGTTATTCGGTGGGTTGCTGAATTTAGGACAAGTCACCAAGTGCATCACCAGTCTGATTCATCCACAGGGAGACTTCAGCCAAGTTGCTACCATGCAAATTTGCGCCACACCAGTTTACGCCCACAATTGCCGCACCCATAAAATCCGCTTGATAGCATTGGGCTTTGCTGAGGTTGGCACATTGCAAACAGGCGCGATCTAGTTTGGCTGCTACTAAAAATACACCACTCAGGTCAGCATCTTTGAGGTTTGCCCTAGTGAGGACAGCATGGGTCAGGTTAGAGCCTGCCAGATTTGCACCGCTTAGGTCAGCGTCAATTAAGGTTGCCTGGTACAGATTGCTATGGGGGATCTGACTTTGTTTGAGGGTTGACTGGTCCAAAATTGCATGACATAGACTAGCGCCACTGAGGTTAGCTTGTTCTAGGTTAGCCATGTTTAATTTTGCCCCATCAAGACACGCTCCTTTCAAAAATGCCCCTTTCAGTTTAGCCCCAGTCAAGTCAGCTTCGACTAAAAATGCCCCACTCAGATTTGCCCCCGTTAGGTCAGCTTGGCTTAGGTTAACGTAATTTAAGTTTGCCCCCGTCAGATCAGATTCCCGTAGATCGGCGCGGTGTAGGTTAGTTTTTTGCAAGTCGGCTTTAATTAAACTAGCTCCGTTGAGCTTGGCTTGGGTGAGATTTGCCCCCCCTAAACTACACCGATATAAAATACTTAAGCTGAGGTTAGCTCGCTGGAGTCGTGCTTGGTGAAGGGTGCAATAACTCAAATTTGCCTCGGTCAAATCAGCATTACGCAGATCAATGTCCAATAAATGAAAGCCCTGTAAGTCTGCTTGCACTAAGGATTTTCCAGCAAAGTCTCGTTCACCACTGTGATATTGACGCAATAGTTCATCAGTCCCTAAAGAGTCGGCGGCGACTTGGAGGTGATCCTCGGTGGTTTGCGCTGTGGAATATGGTTCCGTCATGGCCGTGGCTAGGGTAGGGGGGCGAGATCAGGTGAATTGAGATGGAGGATGATAGATTGGGAAAAATGTTAATCAGATTTAATGAGAGGAATTTAGTTAGGGTTGGGTGGGTCGGTGATGATTGGTAATGGTTTGGTCAGCCATTGGGGTAATGTATGGGCGTTATGGGGTGCGTAAGCTAGGGGATCACTGGCTAGACTGTGATCGCGATTTGATTCGGGCTGTAATTTGGGCTGTGATTTTGGCTGTAATTCATGACTTAATTCGGGATTGCCATTGCTGATAGGTTCCCGATTGGCATTAACACCACTGAAACCAGCAATATTGGCATTAGCACTATTAAGACTGGCACTAAGACTGGCACTGTTAGGATTCAGATTTGCAGGGGAAATTAGGTCAGGACTTAGATTGTGGGTAGAGGTTGGGTCATCATGGTCAGGATGGAACAGGGGTGTGATGGGCGTGGGTAAAGCGGACAAAGGACGGGGCTGGCTCAGACTCTGGGACTGAAGATTCTGAGTGTGAATGTCGTCTAACTTAATTTCATCTGCTGCGACTTGATCCAGCTTGATCTCAGTTTCTCTAATGTCAGTTTGTTTTGTATCGGCTTGTTTGCTGTCCGCTGGGTTAATGCTGGCTGGTGGCTTACCAGTGGGAACGGCAGCAGGAATAATATACCCCTGGGTAATGTGGGGCACATAGCTAACGGTGGGTGCTGTATGAGACCCTGTTTTATGGGTTCCCGTATTACCTGCTGTTTTATTGCCCGTATGGGGTTGGGTAGAGTTGGAGCCGGTAATTCTTCCTGTAATCTCACCACCAATAACGCGCCCAGAATCACTTACATGATCAGTTAAATGGGCAGTGGGCAGGGTTTCCGCCGGCAGAATGGCTCCGGTAATATTCGCGCCGTCTAAATTTGCCCAGAGCATAAATGCCCCTTTGAGGTTGGTCAACAGCATAAATGCCCCGTGGAGATTGGCACTGACTAAGCTAGCGCGATGGAAATTAGTCCGGTTGAGGTTAGCTTGGCTGAGGTTTGCCCCATTGAGAATTGTTTCATTGCAGTTAGCCCCCGTCAGATTGGCGTTGGTGAGGATGGCATTTTGGAGATTTGCCCGCATTAAATAAGCCCCTGTCAGGTTTGCCCCCGTTAGGTCTGCCCCTGCTAAACTACTGCCTGATAGGTTTACGCCCCGCAGATCTGCCCCGCTAAGATTAGCATTAGTGAGATTAGCGCCGTTGAGGTTGGCATAACTGAGTTGGGCATTGGTCAAAAAGGCTCCAGTGAGATTAGTCCAACTTAAATCTGCTTCGTTGAGATTCACTTCATTAAGGTTAGACCAGCTTAGATCCGCACCAATCAGATTAGCTTGATGGAGATTGGTCTGTTGCAGATTTGCCCAGCCTAAATTGCCTCGTGAGAGATTGCACCGACTCAGATTGGCATTCACTAAGTCCACAGCATTTAAATTAGCCTGATGTAAAATCGCCTCGCTGAAGTCTACGCCATACAGGTCGGCTCCGGTCAGATTTGCTCCTGATAAATCGGCTCTAGCAAAATATGCTTCCCGTAAAGCTGCCCCATGCAAGTCACAACGGACAAACAATGCCCCTGCTGCTTTGATGCCATTCAGTAATGCCCCTTGTAAGTTCGCTTCAACCAGAAACGCACCGCTGAGGGTTGCCCCCGTAAAATTTGCTCCGGTGAGATTGGCATTGGTTAAAGTGGCAAAACTTAAATCTGCTTCAATAAACGAGCTATAACTCAGTTCCGCTTGATTTCCATTGACTGCCACTAAACAACTGCGATTAAATTCCGTATGGGCGGCTTGGGCTTGACTCAGGAATGCACCGGTTAAATTCGCCTCGTTAATTTTGGCACGGGTAATCTCCACAGAGGTTAAATCAGCCCCATTGAGAAATGAGCCATTAAGATCCGCTTCGGTCAAAATGGCATTGCGTAAATTAGCACGGGATAAATTCGCCCGCCGTAGATCAGTTCCAGCTAGCTGTGCCCCCTCCAAATTGGCTTTGGTTAAATTTGCCTTAGTGAGTTCTATCCTCAAACCATCCATTTCTGAAGCACTAATGCCCGATCCGTCCATGGGCTTACTGGTGTCAGGGGTGCTTTGGTCTGCCTGTTCCGGCTCTGACTGTAACGATGTGGGACTCTCCTCTGCACCAATTTCTGCATCAATTTCTGCGCCAACTTCTGGACTAAATTTCGTGCCAAATTCTTTAGCATATTGGGCGGCATAGGCGGCGCTATATTCAGTGCTGTCAAAGTCACTCAGACTAGACTCATTTCGACTGATTTCATCGGCAGATTCGGCACTGCAAGGATAATGGAGATCTGTAGGGTTCACACGCGCCTCTGGGTTGCAAACTAAACGTCTGGTTTAGCTGACCAATTAGCTACTTAATTAGATGGGAATAGTTGATCGAACCAAATAATCAAGCTAACTGGTAAAACTAATGGACAGAACTAATTAATGAATTGAACAAATGAACAAATAAATATAAGTAGACCAAACCAGTAATTAATTTCTGATTGCCTTTAGTTAATATTGGACGCTGTTCTGATGGGATCGTCAATCACAGATTTGGCGTAATTACTGAGGGTGACCCTGGAAAGCTAGTCATCATCTGTCTATAAAATCCTTAGGGATAAATTCGCGGAATTTTGCAACTTTTCGCGACGTTTAATTATTAATTTGGTTCCGTTTGATGAGACTGTTTTATTTAGTGGTTTTATTTCGCTGTTTGATTTAGCTAATTTGGAGCTAATTGCAGGATTAATTTCAAAATCTGAAATGGCTTTTTGCTACTGTGGAAATTTACATCCATCAACCACAGGACCACAAGACAGAAGAAAATAGCACGAAGAATTGACACAACAAAACGACACGACAAAAAAGCCCCAGCGTCATTAGGACTACTGCGGCTTAGATTTGTTTACTTGGAACCTAGAAACACTGGTGTGATCTTTGCGTTGCCATCACTAAAGCTGGTGAGGAGACTTGAACTCCTGACCTACTGATTACAAGTCAGTTGCTCTACCAACTGAGCTACACCAGCAGCTTTGCAGTTACAGACTATAGCAGACTAGGGGCAATTTAAGCAAGAAGCTGGAGCCAAGTAATTTATTGGAAATTATTAGAAGATTATTAGGAAATTATTGGAAATTTATTTGATTGCTGTTGAATTGCCATTTATCTACCCACTGATTTACCCAACGACTGCCTGCCATAGGACTACAAACCCCTCCCAAAATAACCACCCACTCACCTCTATAACCTCCGTCCTAAACGCTCATCAGTGGTTTTATCCCCATCTTTAATGTCGATCATCACCACCTGCACCTCCCGCTGACTGTCATCAACTAGGTAATAAACCCGATAATCCCCCGCCCGTAACCGATAGAGATTGGGGTATTGGTGACGATATTTTTTCACTTTTTCCACAGCGCTGGGACGGGGTTCAGTTTGCAAGTGCAAAATTTTAGAGAAAATCTGCTCATAGATTTTGGCGGGTAATGCCAGATCTTCAGCACACTGAATCCTTAACCGATAGGCTTCGGCTGTGGCGGGATATGCGGTGGAACATTTTTTAAGCCGCTGCTGCAATTCTAATTCATGGTTTTCCGTTTCTTGCAGTTGGTATTTCATCTGCTCGTTCTCTAAACGGAGCCGCTGGAGTTCCTGCTCCTGTTGATCGACTTCCTTCTGATATTCATCCAGCAAAGCTTGGTTTTCTGCGGTTAACAGAGCAATTTGGGCTTGCCATTGATGCTGTTGTTGGCTGAGGGCTTGGGCTGCCTGACTATTGGCGGTCGTCAGGGATTTCCTTAATGCCGTATATTGTGCTTCGTATTCAGCTTCTATTTCTGTTTGACGAGATCGCTCAGCGGTAACTGCTGTTTTCATGGCGGTTTCCCATTGATCCGTCGTTGCTTGCCATTTGGCTTGCCATGAAGCTTCTAAATGTTCTAGTTCAGTCTGTCGTTGTTGCAGTTGTGCCCCCAGAGATTCCCTGTCAGCTAGGAGTGCGTCTTTTTCCTGCTGCCATTTCTGCTGTTGTTGCTGAAGTTCCGTAATGGTTTCTTGCAGGTGTTTTTGTTCTTGCAATGAGAGGTGGTAGCGGCGTAATTCCTTCTGTTGCTGCCACCACTGCCAAGTTACCCCCATTCCTAAAGCTGACAAAATTACATGCAATACCCATTCTTGCCAGCTTGTGGTGCGACCCAAAGCAAAATGCACTGAGCCAATTACAAATAAACTGCTAAATAGACTAAAGAAAAATCTCGGTGAATGTATGGGGGAATGTGAATGGCTCATGGGACAAACGACTCATGGGATAGATGGCTCGTGGGTTTAATCAAAGCAATTTCTCGTATTTTACCCCATGAATCTCAGACTGGTTAAGGTGGGATAAACCGCAATCAAGAGATTACGGTTTTGGGACGGTATTCGGGAAGATCAATCTGGAGAGATATTCGGGACGGACTCTCCCAACTCGAAAGGAAATAAAGGAAATAAGGAAAAATGCTGAAGCCACGCCTAAAAGTAATAGAGGCTACCACACCAATGTTCCCTTAGAGCACACCATAGAATTAGCCCTAGCCACCTATTGAGATCTTGAGATCTATAGTTATGGGATCTCCGTGAGATCTACGGGCTGACCTATCCCTATTATCCCCAAAGTCGTTAGTAACTATCCATGAAACCGCGCATTATTGTTTGTGGATTAGACCGTACTGGTTATAAGGTGCTATGCCTATTACAGCGCCAAGGGGCAAATGTGGTGGGGATTCATCATCAGCCAATTCATCAAGCAGCAGCGGAGATTATTGTCGGCGAT
>JBIKNH010000172.1:0-9449 GCA_044358815.1 Pseudanabaenaceae cyanobacterium
AACTTTGCTGCTCTGAAAAAGAGAAGAGCTTATGCTCATCAACATACATCTTTGGATTCTCTCATTGCACAATATGCTAATCTCATCCTCTAGTTCTTATTTGATTCCACTATAATGTTTGTTCTGCTTATGATTCTCTAATTCGGCTTGGACGTAGAAAGTTAGGGGTTGATTAGCTATTTCAATCACCGTTGTCTGCGTCTCACATATGCTTATTAGATAGACTATCTAAGACGAAATTGAGAAAATAAAATTACAAATAAACCAGTGAAAAATCTTGCAATACAGCCATTTACCTAACGTGAGTTCGGGATAAAGGAGAGGGAAAAAAAAGGGAGAAACCGATAAGCTGGAAATAAGTAAAACAAGTTCAGCGAAGTGACTCCTATGACTAATAGTTTAGAAGCCCTGTTCTGCCATGTCGATGACTTTTGCCAAATATTTGAACCAAAATGGCACAAGATATTACTGGGCAATGGTTTACCACAAAGACAAAGGGCAAGATGTCTGAGTATGAGCGAAATCATGACACTCCTGATATCCTTTCACCAAAGCCACTACCGTGACTTTAAGCATTTCTATCAAAACCATGTGTGTCAGTATTGGTGCCAGGAATTTCCCAAACTACCAAGCTACACAGGTTTGTCGAGTTTATGGGTTCAGCAATGATGCCGCTGTGCGTATATCTGAAACATTGTTTTGGCAAATGTACTGGTATCAGTTTTGTAGATTCAACCGCACTGGATGTGTGCCACAATCGACGCATCAAACAGCATCAGGTTTTCCAGGGCATCGCGGCTCGTGGCAAAACATCAGTAGATTGGTTCTTTGGTTTCAAACTGCATCTGGTGGTCAATGAGTACGGTGAGTTACTGAATATTCAAATTACACCAGGCAATGTTGATGACCGTAGACCTATCCCTGATTTACTCAAATTTATGTTTGGTAAAGTATTTGCTGATCGTGGTTATGTATCTCAATCATTAGCATCTCAACTGTTCCAAGACTTTGGTATTGAGTTCTTTGCCAAACCCAAGCGCAATATGAAAAACCCCTTGATGAGCTTGACTGATAAGTTGCTGGCTCGCAAGCGTTCAATCATTGAGACGATCATTGACCAGCTCAAAAATATCTCACAAATTGAACATGGTTACTGAGCTTGTCGAAGTATTCTCGTCATCGCAGTCCCATCAATGCCATGGTCAATATCATCTCTGGGCTGATTGCTTATTGTCATCAACCAAAGAAGCCTTCTCTGCTCATGGACTGGGCTTTAACCTCTCACTCTTAAACCGAACTCACGTTATATTAATTGCAGCAGTGAATTAAATTGTCTAACTAGGCTAGAGCTTAGACTCAACATCACGGGGGTCATAACCGATGTCACCGACAAAACAGAATGACAGCATCAGGTGAAAGACTTCCCGATGAATTTTGAGTTTTTGGGGTGGTTCGTTAGGTTCGAGCATCCGTGTGATGTCACTGGTAAATTTACGCCATTCTCTAGAGGCATAGCGGTCGTCTTCTGTAACTGTAGGCTTGATCATTTTAAGGAGTTTGCCGAGATAGATTTCCAGGGGCTTGCCTTGTTCTACAGTTTCTTCAAAAAGTGTCTATCCAGTAGGGTGTGTTAGCGTCAGCGTAACGCACAAATTTTAAGAATTAGATAAGGTAGGTGCGTTAATAAAATGTAACGCACCCTACTAGGGCTAGCTTTGTGTTCATAGCTTTGTGTTGATGCTCTCAAGTTGATCGAGATCGCGCAATTCGTTCATGATTTCATCGGTTTGTGGATGTTGCATATTTTCTTAAAACAATCCATCAATAATGTCTTTGAAATTTAAAGAGCCTAGTTTTCTGATATCCGTCATTACAAGTCGTTTTAAGATAGAGCCTAATAAGTTCTCATATTCATTATATTTATTTTTCAAAATATCCTTCTCTGTAAGATCTAATCCACTGGAGAGGACAAAATCAACAGCAGCTAACATAGCGTATGTGATTGAAGTTGCCGTAATGGCAGCAGAAACTTCTACTACTCCTGTTGGTGGTAATATAGATGAAACCCAAAGAAAAAGGTTGGTTGCAACTGATTGACCTATAAATACAGGTAATAAAGCTAAAGCAGTTCCTTTAGATAAGATGTTCCCCGTGTAAAGATAGTAAAGTGAAACGATTGCGCCTATCTGTGTAGCGGTAATAAAAGCGGCTCTACCAGGGAATATAGCTTGAATACCAACAGCAGATACAGCAGCGATTATAATTCCTTTTGCATAAGGTTTTTTATCCCCCATGTGTCGAGCGAGTAGAAGCTTTTTCCCTTCTGAGTCCAAAAAAACTTCTATATCCTCCCTAAGTTCATTTACTCCCCTGATATCAAGAGGAAAGTCATCAGGCAATTGTTTGTCATAGCCTAACGCACACACTGCATAGACTGTATCAACTCCTAAACATTGTTTCCATTGTTTTTTTACATCTTCTAGTGCTTGAGGTCTGTAATTGTCCCATTGATCGCATTTATTCAAAACTAGAAATACGCAATTACAATTTGCCCTTAAATCATTAAAATACTGCTTTTGAGAAGCATCTGCTGAGCCTGTAACCACCAAGATTCCGATATCGATATGTTTAAGAAAGTCTCTAGTGATGTCACTATTCTCTTTTCGTATATCTCCAAGTCCAGGGGAATCGATTAACCTTACTCGTTCATCGTTAAGACGTAATATATTTAGTTCTGTTGTTACGCCCGATGTAGCGCCCACATCAGCAACAGCATTCTCACGATTACGCATTAATAGAGCGTTGATTAGGGAGCTTTTACCAGAGCTAACATTTCCAACAACAGCAATGTTTAGGGTTTTATTAAAATCTTGTACTTGTCCCTCACACTCTGTGTCAACTTGTTGATTAAAAACACCTTCTGCATTGTGATCATTTTCTTCTTGTTCAGCAGCCTTTCGAGCCTCATTGATAAGTTCATCATAAAATTGTTTGTATCGAGGTTCTTGTAGGTCAACCTCTTGGTGATTACCTTGTAAATCTTTTTTAACTGCTATTCGATTACCATTTCTGACATGAAGTTCTACTTTTTCTGGATTAGTAATAACTAAGATCCTCTGACTGTTAGCGCTTACAGAAAACCTTGCGGTGTAATTTCGACTCTTATAGGAAAAGTTTGCCATAATTAAAGAAACTTATGCTAATTTTCTTTCAAAAGATGATGTTATTGATCTATTGTTTACTTGAGATTGTATTTAGTGTAGATAAAAGTAGCCTAGCTATGGATTGTTCTATCTAACTACGACTATAGAGCATATAGGTCGAATGTCAAAATTCTGTCTAATCATCCGATATGGCGCGCTATACGGAAAAATTCCATCTAAAACAGCTTATTAGCCCGACAACATACAAGCTAATCAAACCAATAGGGGTACTGTAGAATAAAACCTGAAACCATACCTAAAAATCAACAGAAACTGTTTTTACTGCTTCTTAATGCTTTGCAGTGCAGTATTGCCAAAGAATGATCATAGGATAGTATTAGGATCACAGACCCAAGCAAGCTTTGTAAAACTCATTCTTGCAGGTTAACCGTCAGACTTTTTAAGCGTAATTTTTGTGAAAAACAGTCCTCCCGACAAAAAAAGTCCCCGCAAAAAGCCGAAAAGCTTTCGTTTGAGCTATAGCGCTGGGTTGTTGCTGCTGATGGTTGTCATTGGTGGTGCTAGTGGTTTGATTGCCTATCGTTTCGGACAGCAGGCATTAGAAGGGGTTACCGCCACCCCTGCTGGAGTCAAATTACCCCGTCCTTCGGCTCCTGCCACCGCTACACCTCCGGCTAGCCCCAAGGACAAAGACAATGCTAGCCCCAAACCCAAGCCTGATAAAGTCTCAGACAATTCATACTGGATGTTGAGTGAATCAGAGGTAATTGCTGAGTCCAATCAGGTAATCCGCGATGGTTTAGCTGGGGTGACAGTACCAGTGCGTTTTCCAGAAAAACCCCAGCAGCGACGACAACGGCGGGAAGTTATCGCCGACTCTTTGGCTCTATCACGAAATTTGGATAATCGCGTCTCAGATAAAAATGTTAGTGAACGCATTGCCGAGCTAAGGGCAGAATTATGGCAGCGTTCTTCGTTGTATCCATCCCTACGATCTGGTGACAGTCGCATTTATAGCGTGGCAAAGGTTGAACCAAGGGCGGCAAATTCATTTGTAGGCAATAACTTCAGTGGCAACTCCGGTAATAATCCTAGTGAAACTAGAGAGTTTTACCCTAAGGTTTCTTCTAGTGTGGGCAGCAGTGCTAATGCCGGTAGTTCCAACAGTTCCAACAATTATTTCCTGTTGTCCGCCCCATCGGGCACGGAGAGCATAGCGAGACCGAATCGAGACAGGTTAACTGACGGCTCATCTTTCGCCATGCCCTTAAGTGGCGGCACAAATAGAAATCCTATTCCCTAGACTTTGCCACCTAACCACGCCACAGGGGAAATTGCTAGGTTATAGCTAACGTTGATCAACAGGTGTAATTGTTGATTAGTCAGGTGTTCGCACAGGGGTGGACTCGCTAATAGGGTACTCACCATCTCGCCGCTTAAGGCAGTATCGGGAGCGCCCACAACATTACTCTTGCCTAAAACTAATCCGGCTAGTTGGCAACAGGGCTGCATTTTAATCACCAGGTAATCAAAAAGCCTCTCTTGGGCTTGGGTTGAGTCAACTTTGACCTTAAGGCGATCAGCTAAAGCTAAAGCCTGATCGATTTGCCCCAGGTGGTAATCAATGATCTTGCCCAGTGATCCTAGGGGCTGGTCAATGATACTGGTGACATGGCGCAAAATAAATTTCGATAACACAGCGCAGGGGGCATCCTGTTGGAGGTCACAGTCCATGCTGGTGGCTTCAATGGCTACGGCATCTAGTTCGGGTAAGGGCAAATCTTGACCCTGTTCTAAACCACGCAATTCTGTTAACAGGCGATTATTCAGGGTGATTTGGGCAGCCACCTGTAATTCTGACGGCACGGGCAAACCATCGCGACGGAATGAAGCCAAAATCCCGTAGTTGTCCCGATAAACCTGTTCATAAAGTTGATCCAATCGGGTCAGGGTTTCCTTGGCTAAAAGCGCCAAAATTCGATGTCTTTCTTCTGGGAAGAGACTCTGTAAACTAAACTGTTCGCCGCCAAATTCTTGGGTCATCGCCAAGATGATCGCCGCTGCACTAGCCCGCTGCAAAGTCTCGAATAACTGGACTTTCTTTTGTTCATATTCCCGTCTGCCCAGGAACTGATGAATACAACAGTGGAAGTCATCACCGCCTAAGTGTAAAACCGCAAAGACATAATTTACTGCCTCTTGGGTAATGCCAGAGATTAACTGAATTTGTCCCACCGCCAAAGTCATTGACCCCATCCGTTGCAGTTGGTAGTCCTGCTGCTCGATGGTATAGCAATAAACTTGGCTCCGTTGATTGGCACTGGTAAACAGATTGGTAAATACTGCGCCAATGGCATATTGAGCCACCACCTGTTCCAAACTGATGTGATTGGTCTGCACCATTTGCCGATAGACCCCCGCCCCATCGGTGTATTCTGCCAAGTTACTCGGTGCTTTACTCAGACGCTTGATAAATTCCGTCTCTAGCAGCACTCCCGCCACATCTGCCGCTAGTTCCATAGCGCGGGCAGCATACCGCAAAATCTGCACCCCTTCCGGTCGGGATAATTCCTCAAAAAACCAGCCGCAACTGGTAAACATCAGCAAAGCATGGCGCTGCATTTCCAACAGGCGCAGGGCATCAATTTGTTGAGAAGCACTGAGACTTGGTTTGCCATAACGGGCGAAAAATTCCGTCAAGGCAGGCAAAGCGTCAATATCTTCCACCAAGCCATGACGCAGGGAATCCCGCAACACATGGATATAACCGTCCCGCGCTGCCCAAGGATCACTAAAATAACGCCGTCCGTGATCGTCATAAATGGGAATCAGCCGATCTCGTAACCAGTTGAGGGTTTCCCGCAGGGGTTTCCGCCATTTTTGATGAAAACCGCCTTCCCCACCACAGCCGCAATTTTCGGACCAACGCCCGACCCCGTGGGCACAACTCCAAGCTGTGACTCCTTTGAGTTCCACTTCCCAGGTCGGCGGAAATAAACTCAAATAATGGGCATAGTTGCTAACTTGCCAACCTCGGCGCGGAAATTCCCCTGTAAAAGCATAGGCAAGGGTTTTTTCGGTGAAATGCTTGTGATGCCCAAAGGTTTCGCCATCGGTGGCAACGGATACGATTTGTTGCGGACGGTGATCGCCGCGCACTGCCTGGGCTAACCGAGACGCGAAATTATGGGAGCTACCCAACAAATTACCAAAACCCATATCCCGTGAAATCGGTCCATCATAGAAAAAGATATCGATGTACCGATCACGGCTACTAGGCAAATGAAATTCCGTAATTTCTGACCAGCCGGAAACCGTCAGGCGATTTTGCCGCAAATAACAACGATAGGGACGATTCGGGTCAATTTGGCTGCCGCTGACCTCGATCCAGTCCGGTTTGGGTTGATCTGCCGATGGTTCAGGACGACACCGCTGCGCCTGAGATGGAGCCAAAATAATAAATTTAATTCCTTCTACCACTAGGGCTTCTAAAGTTTCGTAATCTACGGCGGTTTCAGCCAGCCACATCCCTTCTGGATCGCGCCCAAACCTTGCCCGAAAATCTGCCTTACCCCAGCGAATTTGAGTTAATTTATCGCGCCAATTCGCCAAGGGCATAATGATGTGGTTATACACCTGAGCAATGGCGTTACCGTGACCGTTGAGCCGTTGGGCACTGCGGCGATCGCCCTCAATGATGCGCCCATAGGTTTCGGGATCATGGACTTCAAGCCACGAGAGCAGCGTCGGTCCCATATTGAAGCTGAGATATTCGTAGTTATTGACCACCTGCAGCAGCTTACCGTCATTGGTTTCCACCCGCGCAAACCCATTGGGGCGATAACACTCATAGCAGATCCGCGCATTCCAGTCATGGAAAGGGGCGGCACTATCTTGGCGTTCAATGCTGTTTAGGTAAGGATTTTCCCGGGGCGGCTGATAAAAATGCCCGTGAATAGTAATAAAAATTTCCTGTTCAGTTTTTTTTTGCATACCAGATTCGCCCATAGCAGCAGTCACATTAGCCACGCCAAAACTCTCCCACGACTGAATAAATCAATTTGAATCGGTGATTAACCCAACCAATCAACTAACCAGATTAACCAAATTAATTAACCAGATTAGGTAACTAGATTAATTATTTACGGTGATCTGCTTTAGTCTAGGGGGCGCAATTTACTGCACAGTACTACTGCAAAAGACCACCGCAAAACCAGACAGAGTAACGTCATAATCCGATCAATTAACTTGTCACACTAACCTAATTTTATCGGTTCAAATCCTAAGATCCTGTGATCTTCATCCGGGGATCATCATAATCACAGAAATATTTTAGGTTTACTGCCTTGAATGTACCGCTGCTCTCAGAGACTATTGGGAACTATTCGGGACTCTGGGGGTGCTATACTTCAGCCGATTCCAGCATAGACCTAGATTCTGCCCCAGATTAAAATAGTTAGTCTTAAGGTATAGGGGAAAAGACAGCGACTTGAGGGCAATTCCTGCTCAAGTTCAGAGCGATTGCGCTGGAGGAAATTTCGCTCTTAAATATTTCTTTAATATTAAGTAATACCACCAGAATTTAATGGCACTAATTGGGGTTTGATGGGGAATTAGGCATGGTCAGCCATTTGTGGCAATGGCATTTGACCAAGATGTAGTAACATATCCGCAAACCAATCCCCCATCCCCAAACACTCCAGCAATTGCGAGGGTAATCGCGGTTGATTGTGTCCCCATACGGTTAACAGTTTCTAGCTTCCCCAACTAGCCCAATGTAACAGGGTGATGATCCTAGGCTTATGAGTGAAAGCGTATCTCGCCGCCCAGAGGCGCACTATTTTTTACAGATGGTCAACCTCCGCCCCGAAGAAGCGGAAAGAACTCTGTTTATGTTTTTGTTTTATGGAGCGACCTCCATCGGGGCGGTGTGGCTGGAATACTCTAGCTCAGCGATGTTCCTTGAAAGCTACAAGTCCGAGAATCTCAACTGGGTTTATATTGCTACAGCGTTTGCCGTCACTGCTTTTGGCGTATTTTATTCGTGGTTACAGCGTCACTTTCCTTTGCGGTGGGTGATGTTAGGGGTGTCGATGCTGTTGGCGTTGCCTTTGCCTGTGGCATGGCTAGGGCTATTACAAGATAAAAAGGCGATTTGGCATTTAATCGCTGTTTTCATGGTGCGCCTTTGGGTGGAAGGCATTTATGTATTAAGTAGTATCAATAATGACATTGCTGCCAATCAGTTATTTAATATCCGCGAGATTAAACGGGCATTTCCTTTAATCAGTACGGGGATTATTATCGCCGAGATATTTGGTGGCTTTTCCTATTCGTTTTTAAGTAGTTTTATTGGCACAGCTAATGTAGTCTTGCCCTCCTGTGGGATGTTATTTGCAGGGGCAATGGTGCTGTTATTCATTAGTTTTCGGTATAAGCAAGCTTTTCCTAACACTATATATACTGAAACCGATGACGAAGTTAACCAAGGTAAACAGCGAATTCAGGGCAATTTACGCCATTATATTTCTTTGTTGTTTGGCTTTTTTGTTGCTGGTCACGCCCTGTTTTTCTTAATTGATTTTCAATACCAATCTCAGTTAGAAATTAACTTAATCAATGAAGCGAGAATCAGCAGTTTCTTGGGGATTTTTGGCGGCATCATGGGCATATTCAAACTGATTTTGCAGTTGTTTGGCTCTAGTCGCATTATCGAAAATATTGGTGTGTTTTTCGCAGTACTAATGCCACCCATCGGCTTAATTATTACGGGGGTAATTGCGGTTCTTAGTCCGTTTGGGGCATTGGTGAGTTTCTGTATCCTAAAGTTTTGTGATGAACTATTCCGATTTACCATTGTTGCCACCACTGCACCGACATTATTTCAAGCGATCCCCGACCAGATGCGCAGCCAGATGCAGTCGTTTGTGCGGGGTATTGCGGAACCGTTATCTACTGGCGGCACAGGGGTATTGATTTGGTTGGTGTCCATTGCTCTAAACCAAAGAGGTATCGGTAAAGCCGAGTCCCTGCCTTGGTTTGCGATGGTGACCATCTGCTTAAGCATGGTTTGGATTGCGATTATTTGGCTGTTGCGGCGGGGGTATTTGGAGTTACTGATCCAGAGCGTCGGACGGGGACAGCTTACGGTTTTAGCTGTGGATATGCGGGAGTTACGGCGGGCGGTGATGGAGGCTCTGGTTCGGGCAGAAACCGAGAACGATAAATTAGTTTGCATTGACTTATTAACTCAAATTGCCCCCCAGTCAGTGGGAGAAACCCTAG
>JBIKNH010000311.1:0-2600 GCA_044358815.1 Pseudanabaenaceae cyanobacterium
TAAGGGACTATGACTGAGGTGGCGCTGAGGTTGGAGGGTTTCTACAAGTTGATCAAAGGGGACATCTTGGTGAGCATAAGCATCAAGTGCCATCTGTCGTACCTGTTGAAGTAATTCTATAAATGTGGGATTTCCTTCGAGACGAGTTCGTAAAACTAAGGTATTCACAAAAAAGCCAATTAATGGCTCTAATGCGACACGATTGCGATTACTAATGGGAGAACCAATAACAATATCTTCTTGACCACTGTAGCGGGAAAGTAAGATCACAAAAGCGGTGAGCAGTGTCATAAATAGGGAAGAACCCGATTTTTGACTGAGGTTTTTAAGTTTGTGTGTAAGTTGGGAATCAAATTGAAATTTCTGGAGATCAATGCTAAAGGTTTGCATTGCTGTTCGTGATCGATCAGTAGGTAATTCAATGACTGCGGGAATATCTGCTAATTGTTGTTTCCAGTAATCAAGCGCGGGTTGATTTTCCAGCCATTGCCGTTGCCAATAAGCGTAGTCTGCATACTGAATTGATAATTCGGGTAAGGGAGAAGGTAAACCCGCTGTTAAGGCTGAATAAATAACCGATAATTCTTGGAGAAAATTCCCCACAGACCAAGCATCAGAAATGATATGGTGCATGATTATTAATAACTGATGGGATTTTTCTCCTAATTGGATTAATGTCACCCGCAATAAAGATGATTCAGCTAAATCAAAAGGGTGAAGATATTCACTAGTGATTAATTTTTGTACCTCAAGTGTTTTGTGATCTTCTGCTAATTCCTGTAAATCTATTACAGGTAAGGTGAATGCTAATTTATCAGCAATAACTTGGATGGGTTTACCATCGGCAATTCCAAAACTGGTACGCAGGGTTTCATGACGATTAATAATTGTGGCGATCGCTTCCTCAAGTGCTGTAAAGTTAAGTGATCCTTGTAGATTCAAGACTCTGACAATATTGTACGCAGAATTTGCCCCTTCCATTTGATCGAGAAACCAAAAACGCTGCTGGGTTAATGAAAGTGGTAATTCAATATTTCGAGCAACTGGTTCTAAAGTTGGGAGTATATTCTGGGCAGAAGATCCAATTTGTTCACTAAATGTGGCAATTGTTGGCGCGGCAAATAAACTAGCAATTGATATTTCTATGGATAGTGCTTCACGCAATCTTGATATAACTAAACTTGCTAATAGGGAATGTCCACCCAATTCTAAAAAGTTATCATGAATACCAATTTTTTCAATACCTAAAACTTCCGCCCAGATTTTAGCAATGATTTCCTGTGTAGGTGTTTGCGGAGGGACAAATTTACTTTGAATTGCCGATAGATCAGGTTCGGGTAAACTGTTACGGTCTAATTTTCCATTGGGTAAAACTGGTAATTTCTCCATCACCATTAAGGTATGGGGAATCATATAATCTGGTAATTTACTGGACAGAAAATTGCGTAATTCTCCCGAATTAAAATCTTGGTTATTGACTACGATATAAGCAACTAATCGCTGACTACCGGAGATATCTTGTTTGGCAGAAACCACAGCCTCTTGAATACTGGGATGAAGTTTAATTACTGCCTCAATTTCTTCTAGTTCAACCCGCATTCCTCGGATATTTACCTGAAAATCCATCCGACCGAGAATTTCTAAATTCTGATCAATTGAATAACGGGCAACATCCCCGGTTTTAAAAAGTCGTTGTTGAGGATTAAAAGGATTAATAATGAATTTTTCTCCATTTGCTTCGCTGCGATTCAGATAGCCTCGTGCTAAGGTAGAACCCGCAATATGGACTTCTCCAGACTCACCAATTTTTATCGGTTCAAGTTGAGAATTGAGGACGTAAACCTGCTGAATATCCGGCAGAGGATAACCAACTGGTACATATCCCTCTTCAATATTGCAGTCATCTGGAATGGGATAAAAACCATGTCCAATACTTTCCGTTTGACCGAGAATATTAAAAAACTGGGGTAGTGTTTTAAACAGGTTGCGTAACTTTTTAATTAATTGATAGGGTAATAATTCGCCACCAAATACTATTAATCTTAATTTTGACGCGCTCAGGGCTTTTGTATATTTTTGCTCTAAACTTTCTAAAGCAATTAGTCCATAACGCCATACAGAGGGTACACCATCAGAAATGGTAACACCACGTTTTTGAATTAATTCAAATAGGCTTAAAGGAGTTCTTGTTTGTTCACGAGTAGCAAGAATACTAGTTGCACCTTGGGATAAAGGTAAAAATAATTGTCTAACTGAAGCAGTAAAAGAAAAAGATGCTGTATGGAGATAAATATCTTGATGATTAACTGGTAATATTTTAGCGATCGCTTGTAAATAAGCCGTGACACTGGAATGGGGCATTTGTACACCTTTCGGCTTACCAGTAGAACCGGAGGTATAGATTAAATAAGCGAGATTTTTGGCTGTAACTCCACTAACTGGATCATGGGAACTTTGACAATCAATTTTTTGCCAATCTGTATCTAAGCAAATTGTTGTGGATTTTTTCGGTAAAGATACTAAACATTGTTGTTGTGTCACCACAAATTGCAACTTAGTATCTTCTAGCATGAATGCTATTCGTTCTTGGGGATAGGCCG
>JBIKNH010000312.1:0-2595 GCA_044358815.1 Pseudanabaenaceae cyanobacterium
GCAAAAATTTCGCCCCAGTTTCGTCGTCCTACCTTGGGGGCTAATAGTCCCATTGAACAGATCCGTTTAACTCAAGTAGGAAACTCAGTTCAGGTCAGTGTCAAAACAGTTAGGGGATGGCAAGCCAGAGAAGGACGCAGACCCAATGCACAACAAATGGCGCTTCAGTTGTCTTCTAGCAGTGGTCCAGTGGTGCGTAATCCCGCAACAAATACTCCCCCTAGCTCCAATCCAAATACCCAGAACCCTGTAACTAATCGCGGTCGTGGGGTGGTGGTAATTGACGCAGGGCATGGTGGACCCGACGTAGGCGCAACCGCCAATGGTCTCTACGAGAAGGATATTGCCTTAGCCATTAGCCAGCGCCTTGGCAATGCCCTAGAAAAAATGGGTTATACAGTAGTCTATACCCGCACTGACGACTCTGAAATTGACCTAGAACCACGGGTGCAAATTGCCGAAGATTCTAAAGCTAATGTATTTGTAAGTATCCATTTAAATTCCTTGGAGTCTCGGTCTGAAACCGTTAATGGAGTGGAGACTTATTTTGCGCCAGGTTCAACTAGTGGTGAAGCTTTAGCTAGAGCAGTTCATGAAGAAATCATTGGCGCGACCAACGCTAATGATCGCGGGGTACGGTCTGCCAGATTCTATGTAATCCGCAAAACTTCAATGCCAGCAATTTTGATTGAAACCGGTTTTATTACCAGCCCTGAAGAGTCCAGCAATCTCAACACCCCCAGTTATCAGCAAAAGATGGCTGATGCCATTGCACGGGGTGTGGATGCTTTCCTCAAGGGTAAAGTCAATCAGCGCAAGTAATTAGAACCACAGACTAAATCATTAGCTAACCGCTGATGGTTTGGTCTGTGACTTGTTGTAGACCATTGCGGTAAAACATTTAGGATAATTTTTGATTGCTTTGATTTGACTTTTGATTTGATTAACTTGGAAAGTATTAGGTGAATTACTAAAACCTATGGGCAAAAATCGTGTGGTTTATCGGGAATTTGGTGATGATCCTCAGTCAGAGGAGCCGTCAGTTCATAGTGATGTGCCTCCCCAACAGCAAAATCATGTCAGGGTGCAACTATCACGCAAAGGTCGCGGCGGTAAAACCGTTACCGTAATCACAGGCTTACAACACACAGAACCTACCCTCACCGATTTAGCCAAAAAAATCAAAGCGCAATGTGGCACAGGGGGCACAGTCAAAGATGGGGAAATAGAAATCCAAGGAGATCATCGGCAAAAAATTGTCGAGTACTTGCAAAAACTGGGATACAAAGCAAAAGCAGCCGGAGGATAAACTTTGCCTCCATGCTGCTTTTAGGAAATGATCAGTTATTAAGTTCAGGTACAAGCCACAAGTAGACGAAAGAGTCTATAGCTCTTCTAACTCCTCTTCGGGAATGCGTTGCTTGCTCTTGTCAGGAATTTTAGTAGAGTCGCTCCATGCTTCGCGGATCTGCTGGCGGGTTTCAGTGCGGTAGTCAGCCCGAGGACGACTTACATATTCTTCCTCAAAGTCATCATCATAATCGTCATAGGCATCAACGGGAGGCATGACGGGCTTAGGTTCAGGACGACGCGGCTCAGCACGCATTTCTGTCCGGACTTCGGGGCGCTGTTGCCGACGAGCCGGACGTTCATCAGACCAGTTATCTTCTTCGTCCCAAGCTGGTTGACTGCGGGTAACGGGACGCTGGGGCGGTTGGTTGTAGGTACTGCGTTTGCCAGAACCTAAAGCATCAGGAATTGTGGTGGGGGGAATGTAATCATCTTCAAATTCATCTTCCCAAGGAGCTTTACCCAAACCAATGCGCTCTAGTAAACCTTTAGTTACTTGGGTCATGCGGTCTTCCATGCCTTCGGTAACGATAATCCGCTCCCGACCAACGGCAATAATTTCATTTACATCAACTTCATAGGTGCTGATCAACGAAGCGGGGATGGCTGGATTACCCACTGCCGCCAAGATCAGATAGCGCAATTCGCCTGTTTCACCGTCAAACTTAAAATCTCGGACTTTACCGAGGGGTTCGCCGGACTCGGTAACCACTTCATTATTAATTAGGTTGGTGTAACGCTCGGTGGCGAGGATATCCTCTAACACTGCCTCGCTATCGACTAACACCGCATCGGGTCCCAACAAATCAACATTGTTGAGATCCATATAAAAACTTTCGCCAATACCAATGGCAGTACCAGGGATATAACGCTCAGCAACGCTCACGCCCTTGATGCACCGTTGATCCACATCGAGCCAAATTTGGGTGATGATGCCTAGACGGGTCGCGGTACGTTTGCTGATAACCTGCAAACCCAAAATGGCAGAACGTTGACGATAGGAATCAGATGACATCATGGTTGCGTTATGACCTCATTAATGGCCTTGATTGCATCTGATTTTAACAGACTGCACCCTGATCGCTGTGATGATCAGGGTGGGTTTACCGTTCAGATGGCAATTATCTGGGGCTTGTTCTGGGGTTACTGGGGATTTTTGACCGTTAGAAGAAGCTCAAGCAAGGGACTAATGCAGGAAATGTCTCACTCCCGTGAATACCATCACAATCCCTAATTCATCAGCGG
>JBIKNH010000173.1:0-9304 GCA_044358815.1 Pseudanabaenaceae cyanobacterium
TGAGGATCACCGTGACTTTAAAGTGGTCGTCGTCCCGCAAAGCACAGATTACTGGTGCCAGTTTAATCGCTTCGGGGCGCGTGCCTAAAATCACCGCACAATGGATCACCGCCCCACTGGACAAATCCCCCCAAGATGCATTATCGGACATTACATTGGGGGAAGATGGCATTGGTGCGGCTGATGGAGTCATAGCGAAACTGTGAATTAACCTTCAAAAAATTGTCAAACTAGAAACGAATCATTTCCATCTCACCATACCACTGCCACAGATTTACTTCTGAGATACACCTTGGGCAAGGTTTTGATTTGGATTGAGATTTTTATCACCATTCTGCGCCGTATTAGCCACTGTCTCCCTAGAAACCATTTCCATTGCTGCGGGACGATTGGCTTTATCAGGTTTTGGGGGACGTAAAGCACTGTGCAACCCCTGAACCAAACCAATAATTACCCCACATATCACCAAATATTGTCCGAACTGCCAGAGGAAAGTATTAGTGTGGAGCCAGCCCCTAGAAGTGGACTTAGAACTAGATTCAGAAGTTTGATGCATAACATTTGCTGCCTCGGCTGCTGCCGGATCAATGATGGATAGATTGGCTGGTGGCTCCATTGACGCAGCTTGCTCACGGTTTGTTGTTAGTACATTTGGCTCAACTCTTGGATCAAGTTTTGGCTCTACAGCAGTAACTGGAACATTAGTGGGCACGTCCATCAGCATAAAAACTTGATTTTCTGGGGCTGGGGGCGGCGTGATTTCTGGTACTGGCAGAGGCGGCAGGGGTTCTAAGGCAAATTGGAGTAGTTCATTATCCTTGGGTTGATCGCTGGCATTGATACTGCCGATGGGATCATTACCGAAAATATCATCAAAACTTTCGCTACGGGCAGCGGATTCAGGATCGACTGTGGTGGGGATCACAATGTCAGGAACAACGGGATGCCGAGAAATGGCAGTATCTTCCACAGGATGGGACTGAAGCACCGTTTCATCGGTAGATGCTGTTTCATCAATTGGTGGTGGGTCGATCAGGACGACTTCATGCCAAGCAGGGGCATCCTGTCCCGTTTGCTGCCAAGAGATGTCTAAACTGGAAACTTTTTGCACTTCCAAAGACACAAACCACTTTTTGAGCATGGCTACTAGGACAGTGCGGTTAGGGATGCGCAGGTCATCGTCAAGGGAACGCCGATCTGACTCAATCAAAATATGCAGGCAATTTTCTTCTTGATCGACGGCTGCCATCATCCCTTGACTTTTGAGCAGCCGATTCATGAGTGATGAAATTGCCGTGATATTACCCTGCTTAGCCTGTTGCAATAAATTAACTTCAGACACAGTGTTGAACCCCATAAACCAGTAAACTCATTGGACAATCAAGGCAGAGGACCCAACCTGCTTTGATAAGCAAAATGTATCAGATCTTTTCCTCAATGGCTCGATCAACCCCAATAATTTTACTCACTTTTCCTCACGTACTAGCCTCCCCTAAGCCGTGAAATCACGCCATTTCCTAAGCCAGATCACCCCACCCTAAACTAACCATGATTTATCGGCGGTAATTTATGGGCAGTAATTTATGGGTGTTATGGGTGATTCATCGGCTCTTCGTTAGGATTCGCGATATTCTTCGTTACACAGAGCCTATCCACCCGATTACCTGTGGTTTAGTGCCAGTATTTCCCTATAGTGACAATAACAGTGATGCAGTTAATCCCAATGCGGACGGAGAGACTCGAACTCTCACATCTTGCGATACTAGAACCTAAATCTAGCGCGTCTACCAATTCCGCCACGTCCGCTTGCAAAAGTTGGAGTAAACTCCTACCACTCATTGCAGTTGTTAACTGTAGCACAGATTTGGTGTTTGGTTAGGCTTTGAGAAAATTTTTTTGAATTGTTTGGCTGAAATGTACTGAATCCTTGGCTGAATCATGGTGAGGACGATCTAGAAACGATCTAGAATAAGTACCATTATGGACAATGCAGATCTGACTACTTTTGTACACCGTGCTTACACCTCTGCCGCTGAACTGGTGCGGTTTAATTCTAAGCAGCGTGGCGTTTTGATTGCGGCGGTAGCTGAGAGTATCCGGAAACAGAAAAACCAAATCCTTGAAGCCAACACCCTGGATCTCGAATCCTGTCGGGATTTGGCTGTACCGGACTTGGTTTTGGATTGGGTGAAGCTAACCCCTGAACGGCTGACTAATACCGCAGACTGTCTTAGTGCCATTGCCGCTGCCCCTGATCCTTTAACTACGGTGTTTTACCAAGAGGGGTTTCGACGGATTCCTTTGGGTACGGTGGCGTTTGTCCATGAAGGATTTCCTCAGTTAGCGGTGATCGCTGCTGCCATGTGTCTCAAGGTGGCAAGTAGTACGATTATCAAAGGTGGTAATGAGTGTAGCCATACCCAAAAGATTTTTGTAGAAATTATTCGCGACCAATTAGATAAACATAACTTTCCTGAAAATACTATTGTCGTACCGCCCCCTGGTAGTGCTCTGAAGGATTTATTGACCCAAGAGCGTTATTTACGATTGGTAATTCCCTATGGTCGTCCTAGTTTTGTACAGCAAGTCTCTAAACAGGTGACAATTTCCGTTTTGCCCACTGCAATGGGAAATTGCTATTTATATGTGGCTCCTTCAGGGGATTTAGCCCAAGCGAAGTCAATCTTTTTGGAAAGCCATCGCAGTGATCCTGATCCAGTCAATGCCGTAGAGAAGATTATTTTACATCGTAGTTGGCTGACGAAGGATTTAGTCCCTTGGCTCGAAAGCTTACGCAGCGCTGGATTTACCCTCAAAGGTTGCGATGTGATGATGACCTATGCGCGACAAATTTGGGAATGGGATAGTTATTCGTTTACGCCAATGGGAAATACTACCATTGAACCGGTGACCAGTGAGAATTTCTGGGGACAAGCCTGTTTAAATAAGACTGTCGCCCTAAAGGTTGTAGACAGTAACGAAGAGGCGATTACATGGATGAACCAATATAGCAGCGGTCACGCCGATGTCTTGGTAACTGATTCTCTGCAAGAGAGTCAGCAATTTAGTCAATCAGTCAACAGCAGCACCATATACATCAATACTTCCAATCGGTTCCGTCGGTACAACACCGCTGAAAACAGTTCCAATCTCAATAATTCACGGATTATTTTGGGAATGTCTAGCCTCAAAACTAGGGGTGCATCAAGGTTCCCAGGTTTTATTGACTTGCACACCCTCACTACCATTAAACAAATTATTAGTGGTTAACTAGTTAGCTGTTAACTATTAGCGGCTAAAAGCATGTTTGTGAAGTTTGTATATTCGCTAAAAATAATGATTGATCCCCCTAAATCCCCCTTATGTAAGGGGGACTTTTTTAGTCTTTTCCCCCCTTACACAAGGGGGGCTAGGGGGGATCAAAACTTCTCAAACACGCTCTAACTCACTCCTAACAATAAAGCCTCCGCTAACTCTTCCTCCATTTCCGTAGTGGCGGCGATCGCTTCGGTCATGATTTGCCGAGGTGTAATGCCCTGTTGATGTGCCGACAGCCACCGCTGGGCTTCGTTACCTTTTTGTAAAATCTGCTGTAGGGGACTTAGGAAACAATAAGTTCCATTAGCTTTAGCGAAGGGTTTAGCCTGATCATATTGTTCAGCGATCCAGTCTCTGGCGGTAAGCGTTGCTCCGGTTTGCCAATGGGTTAAAGGCGCATCTAGACTCTGACGCGCTGCGGCAATTTCATTAGCATCAGCAATGGCAATTAATTCATCGGGGGTGAAGCAACTCGCACCGGCGGCTAGGGGATCTAGTTTTTTGCCATGGTCTGGATCGAGGAGCAAATGCAAGCGGGTTTCTAGCAAAGCTGTAATCGCCAGCAATGCCACTGGATCAAACACCAGATCACAGATCCGCAACTCTAACCGATTCAAACTATAGGGACGGCGATCGCCATTGGGACGGACCGCTGACCATAAATGCCGCACATTCTGCATAGTGCCAAGGGCAAGCTGTGCCTCCGTCCATTGGATGTAATCCTGATGGCTGGTGAACAGGGGCACATGGGCGGGAGTTTTGGGAAATACCTGCCACCGCGAAGAATGACTCCCCGTAGCCACCCCATTAACAAAGGGCGAAGAAGCACTCAGCGCCAAATATAACGGTGCTTCGAGGCGAATTAACCGACAGGCTGCCATTAGCGCATCCATGTCAGGAATCCCCACATTGATATGAATACTGGCGGTAACTACCTTCGTGCCATAGGTCTGTTCGATGTAGTTGTGGTAAGGATTTAAGGGGTCAGAGCGGTAAAATGTGTCATTTCCCCCTAGGGCAAGGGTACTGCCAGGCATAATCGTGTAATCCGTGCCATCGGTAGCGGCTAAGGTATGTAAATATTGCCGCAACCGTCGCCGAGGTTCCAAGAGTGCCAGTAACAAAGGCTCATACTGATAACTAGGCGCAGTAATGTATTCCACATTGCGGCTGTCTGGCTCCCGTACAAATCCCTGTAGTTGCGCCACAATGCGATCTGACAACCCCACCACATCGCCTGTGGGTGTTGCAGTATACATTTCCACCTCAAATCCCTTCGATAGCAGCACAAACCACTCCTACATAAAGCAAAAACTTTCTGACCTTTATTTGAGCTTCATTCGACCTTTATTTAACTGTCATCTGACGGTTAATTGGGACTGCTAATCAGCGTCAATTTCAGAGTCTATGGTTTTAGTTAAGCTAATTCAACCATAGAGCCTTTAACTATACCATTTTGATCTGGACACCTCGATCTAGTCGCGGTCTAGATACCATCTGGATACTATTTTGACCTAGACGCTCTTAGTGAACCATTTAGCCGCAGCGATCATCGCTACACTGACCCAGAACCCCAAGAGCCAGATTCAAAACCTCAATCCAAAGCCGCAATTCAAAACCTAGACTTAAAACCTAGACTTAAAACCTAGATTCAAGAGCACGATTCAAGAGCTAAAATTCACCTCACCACTATGATGCCTTCAACCCCCAAAATTATCTATCCTCTGGGTGCATACACATTACATGGCTTGATTTGGCAAAATGATCCCAACGACAAACCCTACGCCATAGCAGTAGATAGTCTTCAGGGGCATTTGCTCAAAATCGATCCCCACACCGAAGGTGCAACGGTATTAAATCGCCTCACCACCGACCAATTTCGGGACATAACAGATATTGCCCTGGTGGGGGATGTACTTTGGGCAGTGCGGGATAACCGGATTCTTTATTGCCATACTAAAGACTATGAACTAGAAACCTTCATGGAATTACCGGAACGCATTGAGGGGATCACCGTGTCAGAGGGGGGAGTTTATGTCAGTTCTAAAGACAGCCGCAGTATTTTTGTGATTGGTCGTGCGACGCGGACCCTGTTGCGGGTGATGGATGCCCCAGGTATTGGCTGCGAGAGTCTGACCCTCAAAGGTGAAGAACTATGGGTCAGCGATGACACCGAAGAAACGATTTATTGCATGGAAGCCAAAACCGGTGTGATCAAATATCGCGCCCTGACAGCATTTCCCCATCCCACGAGCTTAGGGTTTTGCGGGCGGCAGCTGTATGTGCTATACACCGGCATTGAGCATTACATTCGTGAAAACCCTAATGATCCTGATCCTTTTGCCGTTGATATTCGGGATAAAACCTTTATCCATCAGATGGACATCACCACTAAACTAGATGCCCCAATCCCCCATACCCTGTCCAATGGCTTCCTAGTGGAAATGACATACCTAGAAGAGTTGGACTCGGAAGATCCCAAAGCGGTGGCAAATCTCAATTGGCGCATTGCTCTACCCACGAATACTGATCGGCAAAAACTAATTAGTGTGGATTATGTGGGCGTGCCATTTACCGAAGAAGTAATTGAAGAGCAGCGCATCGCCAAGTTTGCCCTCGGTGATCTCGAACCTGGTGAAGCTTGTCTGTTTGGTTGGAAAGCCTTGGTAGAGTTACGGGGTATCAAATACGAACTCAAACCAGAAATGGTAGACGATATTCCTGAACTCCCCGAAGACATCAAGGCACAATACACCATTGACGATGATGATTTGTGTATGGATTCCCCCATCATGCAAGAAGCAGCTAAGGCAGCAGTGGGTCATGAAACTAATCTATTACTGAAAATGTTGCGGATTCGGGAATATGTTTACGATCAGCTTTCCTATCGGTTGACTCCGTACATTGCTACCCCCGATGAAGTCTGGCAAAGGGGCACTGCTTCCTGCGGGGAATATGTGGGGGTTTTACTGGCTTTGGCACGGCTCAATGGCATTGCTTGCCGCACCATCGGACGGTATAAATGTCCACCCTATGCCGAACAGCATCAGCAAATTTTGCACCAGTACTATAACCATGTGTGGATTGAGTTTTATGTACCAGGTTTTGGCTGGTTACCGATGGAGTCTAATCCTGACGATATTGGTCGCGCTCCCTATCCCACCCGTTGGTTTATGGGTTTACCTTGGTTTCATGTAGAAATTGGTAAAGGAATTTCCTTTGAAACCATTAAGCCGCAACCCTATTCCATCGGTGAACTAGCAGTAAATCACGTCCGATTTAAAATTATTAAAGAGTTATAGCCATTGCTGATTTCACAGGCAGACTAGAGTAACATGGGTGACTTAGAATGGTTATATGAAGTGCTTGTTGACACTCCTCAGCCTGAAGGCGTGAGGATTCTTGGACTCACTATCGCCTGTAGGACTTGTCCTAGCATGGTCTTACTCAGTGATACCTAGTCTCGCAACTAGCTTCTCAAGCGTGAATTTCCGTATGCCCTGCGGTATTTAGTCTATTTTAAGATAAAGCCGTCCTAGAAGAACGGGGTTTTAAACCCATTTTTTCGATAAGCATCACCCACGTAAATAAATTACTTCCGTGACCACTAGCCTTAATGATGATCTAAATCAATCTCCCGACCGGATCACCCCGACAGATAGTCCAGCGAATGGCATGGTCACAGAATCAGCCCCTAACTTAGCTACTAGTGGTGACCAAGATACCGTTGGGGACGAGTCTGCATCCCCCAACCTATCCCACCTAAATTCCGATCAAAAGCCACCTCGCAAGAGGGGTTCCCGTTGGTCATGGCGTAACACCAAAATGCGGCTACAGGTTGCCCTTGTGGCTCCGTTTATGGCGCAAATGATTGGAGCAGTGTCACTAGTTGGCTACTTATCATTTCAAAATGGGCAGGAGTCAACCCAGCATTTAGCCACAAGGTTACGCCGTGAAGTGGCTAAACGTACTGAGGGAGTACTCAAACACTATTTTGACTCTCCCCAACATTTGGCTAATGTGAATGTGGAAGCATTGCGCCTGAAATACATTGACCTCAGTAAACGGGAGGCAATGGAAAAGCATTTTGTCGCCCAACTCAAAATCTATGAGAACATGGGCGAAGTTTTTGTGGGTGGTCCTGATGGTTCGATGATTTATGTGGGACGTAATGCCAGTGGTGGTTTTTTATCTGCTTCCACATCAGAAAACAATAAGCGCGATTTTTATCAACTGGATGCCCAAGGCAATCGGGTCAAGTTCCTGCGCAGTGATGAATTTGATGCCCGGACTCGCCCTTGGTATAAAGTCGCGATTGCCAGAAAGGATAAGGGCTGGTCTGCGGTATATCAGTCTCGCACCACTGGCAGCTTGGGCATTGCAGCGGTGCAACCCGCCTATGACAAAGAGGGAAAACTTACAGCGGTTTTCTCTAGCTATTTGTTACTCAATGGTATTTCTGACTTTTTAGAAAGTGTGTTTATTAGTCCCACAGGACAGGTTTTTGTCATGGATCACAAGGGGCTGCTGCTGGGTACATCCACTGGTGAAGCTCCGTTCAAAATTAATCCTGATGGCACGCTGAATCAATTGGAGGTCACCAAAAGTAAGAATCAATTAACCCGCGAAAGTGGCAGTTTCTTAATGACGCGATTCCCTAATTTGTACGATATCAATCGCGAGCGGGAAATAGCTTTCAATACCAGTGATGGTAAGCCACTGCACATGGTGGTACAGCCCTATACTGACGGGCGGGGCTTGGATTTGCTGGTGGTGGTGGTGGTTCCTGAAGCCGACTTTATGGAAAGTATTTATGCCAACACCCGCATTACCATGTTTTTGTGTGCGGTGGCGGCATTGGTGGCGTTAACTGTTGGGTTGCTGACAGCGCAGAGAATTGGTCGGCACATCCAGAAAATTACTAATGCTTCTACTTCCATGTCCGAGGGTGACCTATATCAGAATGTGCCCCCCAGTCGGATTACGGAACTTGACACCCTATCCCAAGCTTTCAACAGTATGGCGGGACAATTAAAGGAAGTCTTTGATACCCTGGAAGACAAGGTTCGAGAGCGCACTGATTCTTTAGCTAGTGCGAATGAAGAGATTTTGGCGCTGAATGAACGATTGAAGGAAGATAATTTGCGTTTGGGAGCGGAGTTGAATGTAGCCCGTCACATTCAGATGATGTTATTGCCGAAGTCCGATGAATTAGTCATTGAAGGTTTGGATCTGTCGGGCTATATGAAGCCAGCGGATGAAGTGGGGGGGGATTATTACGATGTGTTACTGACCAAGACGAGGGATGGTCGGAAGCTAGTAACCATCGGGGTTGGCGATGTGACAGGTCACGGTTTAGAGAGTGGTGTCCTGATGCTCATGACCCAGACTGCGGTGCGTACTCTAACTGAAATGGGCACTACTAATCCAGTGGTTTTCCTAGACACAGTGAATCGCACTATTTACAAAAATGTGCAACGGATGCGTTCCGATAAAAGCTTGACCCTAGCAATTTTGACTTATTACGAAGGTCAGGTCAGTATCAGTGGACAACATGAAGAAATTTTAGTCGTGCGTCAAAATGGGAAGGTAGAGCGCATTGATACTGTGGATTTAGGATTTCCCATTGGCTTAGATGAAGATATTGCGGATTTTATCCAACATGCCTATATTTACCTTGAACCAGGGGAAGGCATTGTACTCTATACCGATGGTGTAACTGAAGCTAGGGATCCCAAACGGCAGTTCTATGGCATTGATCGTTTGTGCGAAGTCATAGAAACCAATTGGCACCTATCAGCGGATGGTGTGCAATCAGCAATTATCGATCATCTGCATCAGTACATTGACACGCAGAAGGTATTTGATGATATTACGTTACTGGTTCTCAAACGCGCCTAAATTCCATCGGTTTTACTTTTAAGGTTCTCTTCCTAGTTCCTAACCTAGAAAGGGAAAGTAAGGGAAAGTAAAGTCTAGGTTAGGG
>JBIKNH010000020.1:0-30564 GCA_044358815.1 Pseudanabaenaceae cyanobacterium
TCATGTGACCAAAAGTTTAGTGGTCAAAACATCCAAACGTCATAGTAGTGCATTTGTCACTCCACCAAAAGCAAGCTGATATTTTAGCCATCGGCGCTGTTTCGCCACCATGATCGGTGCAGCGCATAAACAGCGTTGTTGAGGATGCTCGCAGGGCTATTTAGCGCTTTAGATGCCACTTCGATGCTAACTATGGGTCATGTCAACTTAGCAAAACGGGAAAAACCTCTATGTAAACTCATTCGTCCAAACTCAAGCAGCAAGGCAATATAGGTAATGACTAGTATAAACAATCGTGTCCGACTGTACGAACTTTCTAAGGAGCTAGACCGCGATACCAAAGACATCATCATGATGTGTGAACAGCTAAATATTGCTGTAAAAAGCCACAGCAGTACCATCACGGAGGACGAAGCACAACAGGTCCGTGCTGCCGCCGCCCATGATCCCCATCCCCTTGCTGCCGAAAAGTCGAATGAACATACTTCAGAACGTAAGACTGTTAACCCCAGCAATAAACTAGATAAAGAAGCCCTAGAAGCTAAGGAAGCAGAACAACGCGCTGCTAAACAACAAATTCTCGCTGTCAGTAAGCCCGCTATCCGCCTGAACACACCGCCCATGCAAACCGACGCTACTAATGCCACGCCGCCCGTCCGTCCCGAACATAAGCCAGAAACAGAGAATAAGTCAGTGGAGGTAACTGGTTCACCCCAGACCGTTACAGAGTCAACTACACAAACGGTTGCGCCGGTGGTGCCACCCCGTCCTGTGGCGGCGGTGACTGCCGGGAAACAGGGGGAAGTTCACAGTCAAAACCAAGGTGGTAGTTCAGGGGGAAATGCTACTGCGGTGTCTGTTCCAGCACGTCCAAAGGTGGAAGCGAAAAAGACCGAACCCAAGCCCCCAGCCTCCCAAGGTAATCCTAAAAATACTAAATCTGATATGAAGGTGGAGAAACCTGAATTGAAACTTGCTCCGAAGCCCGAGATTAAATCTGTGTCCCCTGCGCCTGTGGTGGCGGTTGCTCCACCCAGTGCCCCTAATCCTCCGACAGAACCTAAGGCAGTTGCTGCTAATCAACTTGCCAGTCAAGCCGTCAATCAAGCCGGTAGCCAACCTAAGAATGCCGATGCTCCCAAGGCGGCATTGGCAAGTCCACCCCGCTTAAATCGTCCCATGCAGCCGGAACGTCCCAAGCCCCCTGCGGCGGTTACCCCCACGGCTCCTCGTCCTGTTGCTCCCAAGTCGCCTAAGGCAACCAATGACCAACCCGCCAATAAACCAGGGGATGGTCAAACCGTTGATCAGCAAAAGCAAGAAGCCAAGGGCGAAACTGCTAAGCCAAATCGCAATGAACGGAATAATCAGGACCGTAATGCAGATCGTCCTGATAAGCCCAAGCTAAGCAAACCGCCAGAAGCTCCGGCTAATCCCAGTCGTCCCAAAGTACCTAAACTGGTCAAGGATTCAGTCTTGATCGAACGGGGAATTACTGCCCCCAATGAGCCGCCCCATGCCCTGCGTCCCCCAGCCCCAGCTTTACGCGCCCCAGAACGTCCTACCCCTCCTTCAGAACGTCTCGTCAAACGGGCGGGGATTCCTGGGGCAGCGGGTGATGGCGAAGAACGTACACCACCGCCTACGCTCCTTGAAAAACCGACATTGCCTGGCAACAAACCCAGTAAGCGAGCCAAGGTCAAAAAACAAGACGAAGAAGCGGATCTGCTGGAACTGAAGGAAAAATCCCGCAACGCCAAGGGCAAGCGTTATTTACGTGACTTTGACGATGATGATGATGATTTGTTGTTGGGTGATCTAGACGGCAGCAACGAAGCACCCGTGAGCTTGTCTCTGGCTCGTCCTGCCATGCGTCCGCCTAAGCCTAGTGCGCCGCGTCCTGTACCAGCCATCACAGTTAAGTCTGCTGACTCCAAGGGACAACGGGGCAAACACCGTGATCGCCGCGCTCCTGTGGAAGTTGTGGTCGAAAAGCCCACCACTGTGATCATTGACGATGCCATTACCGTGGCTGAGTTGTCTAACCGTTTGATGGTGTCGGAAACCGAGATCATCCGGACCCTATTTATGAAGGGGATCATGGTGAGCATTACCCAAACCCTTGAAGTGGAAACCGCTTCGATGGTGGCAACGGAATTGGGTTATACCATTGAAGCTGGGGAGCAAATCGAACTGGCGCGTAAGACTGAGATGATCGAATTTACCGATCTAGAAAATCTCGAACGTCGTCCACCAGTGGTGACGATTATGGGTCACGTAGACCACGGTAAAACCACGCTGCTTGATGCGATTCGTCAAACCAAGGTTGCTGCCGGAGAAGCTGGTGGGATCACCCAGCATATTGGGGCGTATCACGTTGATGTGGAACATGACGGCAAGAAACAACAGATTGTCTTCTTGGATACCCCTGGTCACGAAGCATTTACCGCCATGCGTGCCCGTGGTGCGAAGGTTACTGACATTGCGATTTTGGTGGTGGCAGCGGATGACGGCGTACAGCCCCAAACCATTGAAGCCATCAGCCATGCTAAGGCAGCAAAAGTACCAATCATCGTTGCTATCAACAAAATTGATAAGGTGGAAGCCCAACCCGATCGCATTCGCCAAGAGTTAACCGAATATTCCCTAGTTGCCGAAGAATGGGGCGGCGACACCATCATGGTTCCCGTCAGTGCCATCAAGCGCGAAAACCTTGATGCTCTACTAGAAATGATTGTTTTAGTCTCAGAGGTTGAAGACCTACAGGCTAACCCCAACCGCACCGCTAAGGGAACGGTCATCGAAGCTCACCTCGATAAGGCACGGGGTCCTGTGGCAACGTTCTTGATCCAAAACGGTACATTGCGCGTCGGTGATGTGTTCGTGGCAGGTTCTGTATTTGGTAAGGTGCGGGCCATGGTGGATGACCGAGGTAATCGTGTCGAAGCCGGTTCCCCATCTTTTGCGGTAGAAGTCCTGGGCTTGAGCGATGTACCTGCTGCTGGGGACGAGTTTGAGGTCTATCTCGATGAAAAACAAGCGCGGGCGATCGCCGATGAGCGCAGTATTGAGCAACGGCATACCCGTCTGTTGGCAATGGGTTCACGGCGGGTTACGCTGGGTACTTTGTCTGCCAAGGCACAGGAAGGCGAGTTAAAGGAACTCAATATTATTCTCAAGGCGGATATGCAAGGTTCTCTCGAAGCCATCAACAATGCTTTGAGTCAGTTGCCGCAGCATGAAGTCCAATTGCGTGTCCTGTTGTCTGCTCCAGGGGAAATCAGTGAAAACGATGTGAGCTTGGCTGCTGCCAGTGATGCGGTAATCGTCGGCTTTAGTACCACTATGGCTCCAGGGGCACGTCAAGCTGCCGATGAGCTAGGGGTAGATGTCCGAGATTACAACATCATCTATAAGTTGCTCGAAGACATCCAAGGGGCAATGGAAGGCTTACTCGAACCAGAGCTAGTGGAAGAACCCTTAGGACAGGCAGAAGTCCGTGCCTTGTTTGCCGTTGGTAAGAGTGTGGTGGCTGGGTGCTATGTGCAGTCAGGCAAGTTAGTCCGTAACTGTAATGTGCGCATCCGCCGCAATGGAGCCGTAATCCATGAAAGTGCCCTAGATTCCTTGCGTCGAGTTAAGGACGATGTGAAGGAAGTCGCCCAAAACTTCGAGTGCGGTGTGTCTTTAAATCGTTACACCAACTGGAAAGAAGGCGATGTCATCGAAGCCTTCCGCATGGTAACCAAGCGTCGAACTCTATCCGCCAACTAATTGAAAAACTAGTTCAAAGATTAGTGCAAAACAAGTTTAGCTAGTTCCCCTCAGGAATTAGCCAAACGCAAAAGCAGGGATCTCCTAAATCTAGGCTGATCCCTGCTTTTTTATATTTTTGCGTCGTAGAACTACAGACAATTCAAAGGAAAAATACAGCTTCGACCTCGCTAAGCTAACTTACATCGAGGGCTGAGGGCAGTCGAAGCCCCCTCCCCAAATTATTGCAAACAACTATTTCAGAGGCAAGTTGCGTTTATTTAGTTGCTTTTAAGTCAACAAATGCTAGTTACGCTTCATTGCCCGTTCAATTTCACGCTTATCATCGCGTTTTTTAATATCTTCTCGCTTGTCGTGCAGTTTTTTATTCCGCACCAACGCCATGTCCACCTTAACCCAACCGTTTTTGTAATACAACCGCAACGGCACTAAGGTCAATCCCTTTTGCTCCACCTTGCCAATCAATTTACGGATCTCCGCCTTGTGTAGCAGTAACCGTCGGGTGCGGGTTGGCTCGTGGTTAAAATACACACTGGTTGTACTGTGGGGCGCAATGTAAACATTTAACAAAAAGATTTCCCCATGACGCACGATCCCATAGGCATCACGCAAATTAGCTTGACCCGCTTTGATGGATTTAACCTCTGTGCCTACCAGTTCGATCCCAGTTTCAAAGGTTTCTAAAATTTCGTAATTAAATCTTGCTTGCCGATTTTCAGCAAAAACTTTCCGATAAGATTCAGTCATGAACTAATTCCAAGCTTTTCCCAGTACTAGAGAGACAGCATTGACGCTTAATAACTAGATGGCAGAATAACAGGTACTACGACCTAACTAATAGCCTAACTAATAGTCTGATGCGCTCTCTAGCACCCGCCACTGTGTGCATTCCTGAAATGCTCGACAAACACACTGTGCTATATCTCGACAGTGGTTCAGCTTACGCAAAGGTAATTCAGCATTTTTAGAAACACAAGTTAAGCGAGTCCGTTCACCGTCGCTGTCAGAACGGTGAATTAGCACTTCCACTGTCACCAACTTGGCAAAAGCGGTTTTACTTTGCTCCTGAGCGATGACATAATCCTCTGTGTTGTAAGCAATAGCCAAATCACAGGATTGCAGAATATTGACTATGCCCTGCCTCAAGTCATCAGGAGGCGATTCGACCAAAAAGAAATGTGTGTATCTAGCCATAGGAAGTAAAGTATACAGCAAGAAATTCCGCTGCATCCTTATCGGCAGATTGGGTTTGTCACCCTGTCCTTTGCTTGACAGCCTAATGCAAGTTTTTTGTAAAGATCCTGCTGTAAATCTTGGTGTGAGTTACCGTTCTAGTGTTGTGATTTACTCTTGATTCGCTTTTGATTCGCACTTAATTGGCTATCTTGGCTTTGTATCTGGGGTTGCCATCTCACTTGGAATGAAAAGCAACAACCCATTGACTTAAACAGCATTAATTCAAATAGTTTTGCTAATCGATGGGTTGCTGAAACCTAGTAGCGCGACGGAATTCTGCGGTTTCCATTGCGCACGGGAATGGGGATCAATTCTGGTGTGGGCTGACGGCGACCAAACAAAGCTTCCACAGTACGATCTAGTAGTTCGCCTAGTTTTTCGCCTAGATTCTTGAGGGCTTTTCTTAAGTTTTTCAAGACGTTTACCCCTGCTGCACGGTTGCGTAGTGATTTAATCAATCATAACAAATCTTTTCCGTAAGTTGCTTAAAGCGGAGTAACTACTCACCATTCTAAGCCAATTTCTGTCTCTAGACGGACTAAAACGGTGCTCTGTAACGGTGACATTGCCTTGGGGATCGGCAATGGCAATATAAACTAAGCCGACGGGTTTAATGTCCGTGCCGCCACCAGGTCCGGCTATGCCTGTGATGCTAATGCCCCAGTCAGATCCTAGGCGTTGTTTTACCCCTAATGCCATTTCTTGGGCAGTGGGGGCGCTCACGGCTCCATAGGTTTCTAGGGTCTCGGCAGTAACTCCTAAAACTTGCTCTTTGATTTGGTTGCTGTAACTGATGATCCCCCCCAGAAAATAGGCAGAACTGCCAGGGGTTGCCGTGAGCATTTGTCCCAGCCAGCCCCCAGTACAAGATTCAGCGACGGCTAGGGTTTGCCCTTGGGTTTTGAGCCAGTCTCCAACGACGGAGCTAAGGGTATCTGTATCTGTGCCATAGCAATAGTCTCCGGTACGGCGCAAAATTTCTCTCACCATTGGTTCGATCAGATCTTGGGCGGCGGCGGGACTGTCGGCTTTAGCGGTGATTCTGAGGCGGGCTTGCCCATAGTTGGCGTAGGGGGCAAGGGTGGGATTTTTTGAGGCAAATAAATCGTTAACCTGTTCAGCTAAGGCAGATTCAGCAATGTTCCAATAGAGTAAAACTTTGGAATAAAACTGTCCTTGACTGTAACCCTTGGCTTTGAGGAGGGGGGCGGCGGTTTGTTGCCACATGGGATATAACTCCCGAGGCACACCCGGAAACGTCATGATGAGGAGATCCGGTTGGGGCTGCCAAATTAAACCTGGGGCAGAACCGACGGGGTTGGGTAAGACATCAGCACCTTCCGGTAAGAGGGCTTGTTTGCGGTTGTTGGCGGTGATGGTACGCCCTAATTTACCGTAGAGATCTTGGATATGCTGCCAAATTTCAGGATGTTCAACTAGAGGTGCGCCGAAAAACTCCGCAATGGTGGCGGTGGTCAGATCGTCAGGGGTCGGACCTAATCCGCCGGTGGTAATGATGATCTGAGCGCGGTCGGCAGCAATGGCTAAGGCTTGTTTAATCCGTTCGGGGTTGTCACCGACGACGGTTTGGTAATAATGAGGAATGCCCAGTATGGCTAGCTGTTGGGCTAAATACTGGGCATTGGTGTTAACTATTTCCCCTAAAAGTAATTCGGTACCGATACAGAGGATTTCTGCCCCTTGTTTGGGACAGGAACTGCGGTGGGACTTATGATCTGCCGAATCTTGGGGAGAACTACTTGGCAAAGCATTTGCACCATTGGCGGCATCCCTAGCAGTCATGGGCGAATATCCTCGTTTGTGATATTTTTAGTTGCTATTTGGTTTCTATGCTGACGAACAGTGCCAGACTTTATTAGATTTTGCTCAGTAGGTCTTAATCCCTGATTTCTGCGGGTTACTACTGGGTATTACTGCTGGGCGTTGCGACGCACAGGGGGACGGAGGGGTGGACCAGAGCGTCTCGGACGAAATTCTTCGCTGGGGCTGGGGGCGGTGTATTCTGGTTCTGGAGGGGTGGGGTCGTATACATCCAAATAAAACTGTTGCCCAGAAACCTGTGCTGCCGTGGCAAAAACTGCCCTGATGGCTTGGATAGTGCGTCCTGATTTGCCGTAAACTCGCCCCCGATCTGCGTCGGCAAAGGAAATTCGTACCCAGTAGCGATCCCCTTGGCTGTTGCGTTCGACATCAAAGCGAAAAGCCTCTGGCTGAGACAGGAGAGGCTGGAAAATAGTTTCTAGTAATGCGTTGTAGTTAGCCACGAAGGTGCTGTAATAATCTACTCAAAGTTAGGGGGTCTACTCAAAGTCAGGGCAAAGGAGTTTAGAGGATCTGCCCCAGTGATTAGCTAATTTAATTAATGGTTGGTTAATTTGGTTTAGTTAGTGGGTGCAGTTAAATTCAATTAACTTTCTAATTAACTTTCCAATTAACTTGATTAACTAGAAACTAGCTAATGACACTAGGTATCCTTAGGCATCGGCTGCGGCTGGTGCTTTGAGTTGATCAAATACTTTGGCTTTTTCGAGGATGCGACGGACGGTATCGGTGGGCTGTGCGCCTTGCTTAAGTCTTTCTACCAAGCCGGGGACATCTAGCTGAGTTTGTCCAGTGCGGGGGTTGTAAAAACCAAATTCTTGTAAGGCGGCACCGTCACGGCGAGTGGTGCTGTGCATGGCAACGATGCGATAAGTAGCTTCAAATTTCTTGCCGAAACGCTTGAGTCTCAGTTTAACCATGTTCTTGCTGCTGTAATAGATCTTATGTGTATATAGACTTGGCGGGGGCACGATCACTAATTGCTACAGCATCTGGTTGGGGGCGACACACACAATCCAAGCTACAATCCAAGCTGTGAACCCAAACTATGAACCCAAGCTGTGGGTACAGGGACTGTGATATCTGTTGCCAACGGCGATAGTGATAGCTACCAGCAAAATCGCGATTTTTTGTGCTTGTCTAGTCTAGCAGATTTCTGGGGTTGTGTACAAAGTGGTGCTAAATTTGCTGATTAAGGTTTGCTGATTGGGGGTTTATAGAACATTGTTTTTACCCCTGCACCTGGGGAGGTAAATACCCCTGGGGGTAAGCTGACGATCCACCAGACATCGGCATCATCAATCACAAAAAATAGAGGGTTCAACTGTGGCTGAATCCCTCTATCTCTCTGAATCAGTTTTACTAAATTCTAGTTACTAAGTTCTGGTTACTGGGTTCCAGCATCTATGAGAAACGCATTAGCTCAAACCTGATTTAAAGCCGTTTGAATGTGTGCTTGAATATATGCCACCACATCCGCAAAGGCGACTAAATTAGCTTGCTTAGTACCACGCTGTACTACTTCCACTTTACCCTCCGCTAATGCCTTGCCAGTGACAATCCGATAGGGAATGCCCACCAGATCTGCATCTTTGAACTTCACCCCTGGACGCTCATCTCGATCATCCAACAATACTTCAATCCCTGCGGCTTGTAATTCTTGATAGAGTTGCTCTGCTACTTTAACTTGATTAGGATCAGTCACATTGGGAATCGTAATGATGACATGATAAGGGGCAATTGCCGCAGGCCAGATAATGCCATCTTTGTCATAGGACTGTTCCACCGCCGACTGTGCCAACCGCGAAACCCCCAAACCATAACAGCCCATAACTAAAGGCAATTCTTCCCCAGACTCATTAGTGAAAGTTGCGCCCATCGCTTTTGAGTACTTCACACCCAATTGGAAGATATGCCCGACTTCAATACCACGAGCAGTTTGGATAGTTTGGCTGGGATCATGAATTGCTCGATCACCGACGGTTGCCTTTCGCACATCAACCACCGTTCCCAAATTAAATTCCTGCCCCCAGTTCGCACCTACCACATGGCAATCCACTGCATCGGCTCCGGTGACGAAGTTGGTCAAACTAGCGGCAGTCTGATCCACAAATCGCAGGAATTTGGGTGCAATATCTTTCGCCTTAGCCAAATATTCGTCAGAAATCACTGGAGAAATATAACCCAGGGGTAAAGGTTGCGCTGCCCATTTCTGCTGTGATTCAGGATCAGGTACAGTCAGACTCAGAAGGGTTTTGGCTTCGTAATTAGCTGCTACCTTCCCTAATTCATTCTGTAATTTAACTTCATTAACGTTCTGATCACCGCGAATGCTCACCAGCACCAAAACCGTTTTCCCATTGTCGTATACAGCCTGATAGAGAACATTCTTGACGACCTGTGTTGCATCACATTTCAATAGCTGACAAACAGCATCAATGGTGGCAGTACCAGGGGTAGAGCGCTTTTCATAGGTGGTAAAACTGGAACTCACAGGATCCGCTGGTAAAGAAACGGCTTTTTCCACATTCGCCGCATATTTACCATCAGCAGTAAAGAGAACCTCATCTTCCCCAGCGTCTGCCAAAACCATAAATTCTTGGGAGCCAGAGCCACCAATCGCCCCAGAATCTGCTTCTACCGCTCGAAATTCCAAACCACACCGCGCCAAAATCTTCCGATAGGCTTGATCCATATCGCTATAGATTTGTTTCAGACTGGTTTCATTGGTATGGAACGAATAGCCATCCTTCATAATGAATTCCCGTCCCCGCATCAAGCCAAACCGAGGACGAATTTCATCACGGAATTTAGTTTGGATTTGATACAAATGCAGCGGTAATTGCCGATAGGAACGAATCATATCCCGTGCCACAGCGGTGATCACCTCTTCATGGGTGGGACCTAAACCCACTTCTCGACCAGCGCGATCCTTCAGGGCAAACATAATCCCTTCTGCTTTGGTGTAAGTATCCCAGCGCCCCGACTCCTGCCATAATTCAGCGGGTTGGAGTTGAGTCAGCAAGCATTCCTGCGCTCCGGTGGCGTTCATTTCTTCCCGCACAATTTGGGAGATCTTTTGCAACACGCGCCACATCAGGGGCAAATAGGCATAGACTCCAGGGGCGATGCGCCGGATATAACCCGCCCGAACTAACAGTTTATGACTTGGTAATTCTGCCTCGGCGGGATCTTCACGCAAGGTTACCCAAAGCATCTGAGATAAACGCATAATCTTAAGCAAGACTAGATCTGGTCTAGGTGAAAAGTTCTATATGTTAACAGGATCTTAACAGGCTAAGTGTTAACAGGCTGATTGCCTTGATGATTGTAACAGGTGCAGGGATCATGACGTGATTTTGGGGTTGGTCATCTCTTATTTCCGGTGATTCCTAAATTCCTAAATATTAATCATGAATATTAATCATTGTTCTCATTTCGTTCTTATAATATGACTTCATCAAACAACAATGGAGTTGAGTCTAGTCATCAGCTTGACCTAACTCAACTCCATTATGCCTCAATTAAAGCGACGCTCCAAAATCCAGATAAAGCTTACTTACAATAAACGGCTGTATCTTCAATTTTGTCAACTTGAACAGTAGAACCACCAGTCAAAACAAATTCACTCAAACCAACTTCGGTTGCGGGATTGCCCCAGTCATAGGTATAGCCCAAACGAGTCCAAGGATAACCCATTTTGCCAGTTTGACCATAGGAACTCGCTTTCAGATTTTCGATCCACTCTTTATGATTCTTATCAAGCCATTTCTTTTGTTCAGGAGTTGGTAAGGTTGGATAACCTAAACTGCTCTCACTGTCAGAAATTTCGGGATCGGGGCTGGGACGGAATAAATCATTAGGATCAACCCAAAATTGTACAAAATGTGTTTTGCCGGCATTCGCAGGTAGTCCCATCAGTTGTTCCAAACGCAAAGTGAGATTAGCAGGTTTAGGATTAGCTCGACAGAAGTTCTTCAAGTCTGGTAATACGGTGACCCAAGTATATCTGTTAGGATCGAAAGTAACCATCTGACCTGGTAGATAACGTGAATAGTCTTTGTAGGCGATCCACGTGACTACTGCGAGCCGTTTTTTGCTGACTGCACTGGGATCATCTTTCCAAACTAAATTCTTATTGCTGGCATTAATTGCCGTCAGACCGCGATAAATTTCACTAGGTTCAGCAACTTTAGCATCTTCAACTGCTGCTAAATAAGCTGCTGGCTGAGGTGGAGATGTGGTTTGAGCATAGGCAGGCTGCTGGAAAGACCAGAATACTACACCCAAAACTAAAGCAAAGGAAATGGCAACTCGTTGTAATAAATTCCGCATCGATAATGGCGCTGTGTCAAGCGATTGAATCATAAATAAAACTTCCCCGATATGTCTCTAGATATTTACGGTGCAAACGATGTAAATCAAAGAACTGCGACAGATTATAAAGCTAATTACTGACTTATACCTATTGTTGAAAGTGTAAGTTTTGTTAAACGTCCAGCAATATTAATTATCTCAATTTGCAATCAATCATTACGTTTCTGATTTGTTATTTCGCAGTTACTGTTCCATAAATACTCATCAATACTTTTCCCAGTCATCAGAGAATTTATAGTTGCTTCAGATAGATCAACGGACAAGATGTCCATTCTACGTTTCTTTATCAATCGTAGGTCAGACATCTTGTCTGAATCTATTCCATTCTTAATATTTCATTTTGATCAGGAAAAACTAATCATGGCAAATTTTTCGCCATTAAATAATTCAAAAACACTTCCCCCCGACAATTAACATATTGGGACTGCTGCACCACAAAACCCATGCGCTCAAAAAATGGACGAGCCGTAATACTAGCTGCCACCGTCAGATGAGTCATTCCTAAATCTAAGGCTGTCGCTTCGATAGTTTGATATAGCCTAGTACCAATCCCTAGCCGCTGATACTGATGATGACAATAAAAGCAGTCAATATAACCATGATTTGGGGTAACACCTTCCAAATTACTGTTTGTCACTAAACTGTTTGTCACTAGGTTTTCCACTAATTCGCCAAAGCCAACTATCACGCTCTGTAGATCCGCCACGTAAGTAATGCGATTCCTACAAACTTCTGCCCAATTACGGAACCCTAGATCATCCGGTGCCCATGCCTGAACTTGGCTCAAGGAATAATCGGCGCGGTTGACTTCCCTAACGGTATGGTGAAAGAGTGCCGCGACTTGTTCAGCATCCTCAAACCGAAAGCGCCGAATTTCTATCAATCTATTCAAACGTGATTCTAATTCGCGTCTATCCCTGCCAGCCAATCCCTCTAACTCCTCAATTAAATTTTCGATATCTAGATTTTGAAAATCATCAGCTTTTAACTTCGCGATCGTCTCTTCTAACCACAAATTAAGAGCGTGATCGCACAGCGTTGTTTTTTGCTTAATAGTCTGGGGTCCTAGGTTACCTTTATGGCTTCTCTAAGAGCTTTTTCAGTTTTGGTAGAACTGGCGGTAAGTTTCTATGAATTGTTTGCCAAACGATAGAAAGATTTACCTGAAAATACTCATGTGCTATTACGTTACGCATATCACTCATCTTACGCCAAGGAATTGTTGGATCGAGTGTTTGAATCTCCTCTGGTATGTTTGCGGATGCTTCACCGATAATCACGAAGTTGTATAGCACAGACTGCACAACCATTTTATTTTTACTAAATTCTTCAAAGGTCATCCTTTGTGTAAATTGATCGATATCTTGAACGGCTTGCAAAATATCTGTGATTCTTAATTCCCAATCTCTAGAGGGCATGAATCACATCCTTGAGTACTGGTTCTCTTAAATGCTCTTTTAATGATTCTTCCATTCCTAAGTCAATTTTGCAATGGAACAGATCTTCAAGAAAATATTGCACTTCAAATAGATCAAAGAATGAGGGATCGCTAACAAATTCAACTAAAAAATCAATATCACTGTCAGGTCTAGCCTCGTCTCTTGCGACAGAGCCAAATAGTCGCAAAGATTTTACGCCAAGTTTTTTTAGTTCATGGCGATGCATGGAGAGGGTTTGAAGAACATCTGAACGAGTGAATGATTTTATTTTTTTATCAATATTCTGTGTCATTAGATTACCTCTTATTATTTGATTCAACTGGAAGACTAATACATTTAATCTTATCATTACTAGTAAGCTCTCTGATTCTATTAGTAATTGTTTCCCAATTTACTTCTTCCGTCATTTTATGTACTAGAGAGACGTAAATGACTGGATGAACTAATTGGAAAGGTCTCCAAGCAAATTTGCCGTCCTTGTTATTTAAAAACTTATAGTTAACATTTTCTAAATCTCTAGAAGAGTTACTCGGATCACAAAAAGTCTTAATTTCTTTTCTTTGAATTCTTGTAGATACTTTATCGAGAAGCTTTTGAAAGGTAAAGTACTCAGACAAAGGGAAATCGCAGTAATTCTTTTCCTTTAAGAAAAAATTTCTTGCTTCACTATGGGATAGCTCTGTAACTACTGTAGTTTTTTTCGCTTTTTCTTGATTACCGTCACTTTTCTCAACACTAGGTATATTAGATTTGTTGGAGTGACTAAGTTTAACAAAATTAAACTAAATACCTTTTAATTAATCTCATTATTAATCTTCCTCCCAAAAATCAACATTGAGTATATCGTCAATATCTCGGCTAAACTGCCATGTATTAGGAAAATTTACAGACTTATAATCTGGATCTGAGCGCATTAACTTGAGCGCATCATCAAAAGCATTTTGAAACAATTCGGGGCTATTTGCATAGTTTTTAAGGCTAGGTGACTGTCTCAGAATTTTGCAGATTTCCATCCTTGTTCTATTGATAGTTCTAACCCACCCTGCATAGTCATATTCGCTTTTGACATAGAGCCGCTTGAGTAAATGCTCTAGCAAAGTAGTTAATCTATTTTCTAACTCTCGTCTATCCCTGCCAGCCAAACCCTCTAACTCCTCAATTAAGTTTTCGACATCTAGATTTTGAAAATCACCAGCTTTTAACTTCGCGATCGCCTCTTCTAACCACAAATTAAGATCGCGATCATACAGCGTGGATTTTTGCTCGATAATTTGGGTCATAGGTTTAGCCGACGTGATACAGCATTTATCAAGTATATCTCAAAGAACTTAAGCCCCTTGTCTGAATCTAATTACTCAATGTCAGATAGGCTTTGTAGTCTCCTAGTTGCTATTTCTAATTTAGTAGAGTGGCAATGGCTCGAAGTAAACCTGTCTTTCCAGCGCCATTCATTCCCACTACAACAATTAGATTCTTTGCTAGTCATGTTTCCGAATCACTAAAATCAGATATTGACAGCTTCCAAAACCTCTTAAAATATCTTAACTGGATAGACTAGATTTTTTCAGGATGGCTGGGATAGATCCATATCAGCACCTATCCACGCAAATCCGCAATGGCATTACGAGCAATTCCTGCAATTACCTGATCATTTGCTTTCGGTAAATGATAATACTTGCCTCCCGCCGCGTTGGCTAATTCCTTCGCAAACCCTGTGGAGACAAACTTATTTTCTGTATCAATCATCAAGAGCGACAAACCTAAACCGCGAATCTTTTGACAAATTTCCCGCAGTTCATCTTTTAAATTAGGCTTCTGCTCTGGATCAATGGTTTCCCCAAGGGAACGAGCTAACGACACATTGCCGCGCCCATCGGTGATCGCTACAATCACCACTTGCCCCACATCGCCGGATTGCTTGGCATTGATACCCACCCGCACTGCTTGGGTCAAACCGTGGGCTAAAGGTGAACCACCACCACAGGGCATAGTTTCCAACCGCCGCCGCGCTGCCTCAATGGAACGAGTGGGTGGTAATAGAACATCAGCTTTTTCACCTCGGAATGGAATTAAGGAAATCTGATCGCGATTTTGATAAGCTTCCGTTAAAAGACTCAAAACTGCTCCCTTGGCAGACTGCATCCGATTTAATGCCATTGAACCAGAAGCATCCACCACAAAAATAGTCAAGGCTCCCGCTTTCCGTGCAAGTTTTTTGGCACGAATATCTACATTTTCGACAATTACTTTGCGATGGGGTTCCTTCAACCGCCGCGCCCTTTGATAGGGAGCCGAAGCCCGCAGGGTTGCATCCACCGCAATCCGATCATTTTTCCCTTGGGGTAATACGGGTTTAATATAACGTCCCCGTTCCTGAGAAAAGATCAAACTCCGCGCCCCAGAATTACCCTGCCGTTGCATCGCCTGGGAAAATGCCAATACCGACGGATCTAAAACCACTCCTTCGGGATCAAAGATAAACTCTTCGGGAATGTCCGGTGGTTGCACATCTTCATCCGGTTCTTCATTATTGTCATCTTCTTGATCTTCGGGATTTTCTTCCCCTTCATCTTGATTTTGGGGCGGTGGTGGTGGGGCTTGCTGTTGCTGCTGGGGTTGAGGCTGTTGATCCGGTGACATCGGCGACCGAGGCACGATCACCAACTCCACTGCTTGGCGTAAGTCATCGGCAATTAATTCGGTGCGTCCATCCAATGCTGCCGCCGCCTTTGCCACCCGCACTGCAAATAGTTCCGCTCGATGCCCCTGAATACCGCCCCGTAATGCCTCAGTGACCAAATATTGAATTTGAGCCTGGGTATAGGTCACATCCTTGAGCCATTCCCGCGCCAAAATAATCTGGGTGCGCAAATCATCGGCATCGGCAGCATATTGGGCTAAAAACTCTTCTGGTGCATTGGCATAACCCAAAGCCATACCCACCGCCTCAACCCGCTGATCCAGGGACAAAACCCCATCCGATGACAAATGAATTGCAATCCGATCTAGCAAATGTTGCCCCAAAACCCCTTCCTCTGGGTTGTAGGTAGCAATTAGCAGTGGCTGGCAAGGATGCTGAAAACTAATGCCCTCCCGTTCAATTTGGTTGTACCCCGACGACAGCACCGACAACAACAGATTAGAAATCTGGGGATCAAGCAAATTAATTTCATCAATGTACAGAACACCACGATGGGCTTCCGCCAATAAACCAGGCTGAAATACCGTTTGTCCTAGCTGTACGGACTTACTCACATCCACCGAGCCGATCAGCCGATCTTCCGTAATCCCCAAAGGAATTTGTACAAATGGTGCTGGGATGACCTTTGTGGGTAAATCCGCCATCGCAGACCGCACTGCCGCCGGATCATCCAGATCGATCCCTTTTTCTATCAAAACCTTACGCAGCGCATCATCCCAAGTATCAGGGCGAGTCGGATCACAATTACTAATGGAATCTGTCGCGATTTCAATGGGAGGCAATAGAGAATGAATCCCCCGCGCTAATACGGATTTAGCCGTCCCCCGTCGTCCGGCGATCGCCACGCCCCCAATACTAGGATCTACAGCCCCTAACAACAGCGCTGTTTTAATCGCCTCTTGACCAATCACTGCCGCTAGGGGGAAATTAATCGGCATTTGCAGATCGGACATAGTATTAGGAGTTAGGGAGTCTGGCATTGATGGGTTTAGGGGAGTGGAAACCATTGGCAGGAACTGGGCAGAGAATTAATTAATCTTCTAGGTTGGGTGAAGTAACGCAACCCAACTATGAGAAATGATAGCCTCATTATCGAGTTGCTGCAATCTCTCTCTAACAAAGTGAAAACTCCAATTGTATTAGCGAGGAAATATTAAGGTAAGGAATAAGGGCAATGTTGGGTTTCATCCACTCAATCCAACCTACAAGATCGACGATCGCACTCAAAACTGTCCCGTACAATAACAAATTTTAGATTCTGGTAAATCTTGGATTAGAAGCTTCTAGGGATTCTTGGGTTGATCGCAAAATACTCGATGAGTTTTCTAGTATTTTTTTTGCCATGCTTATTCCTTGCTTTGTTTTTTCGTCTGTTAAGCTTAAATCTACTGAGTTAAGTAGAAAATCAAGAAATACTGTCAAATCAAAGCCTATCTGACTTACCTGCTCTGTAGGAATAAACTTTTGAAGCTGTAATAAGTTAGGAATATTTCGTTTTACACTTAACAACTCAATGCCAACAATACGATCTGACTCATCATAATCAAATAACACGTTGGGCTGTATCTCTTCTGAGTCAACAATCTTTGCTACCTCTAACGTTAAGTACGCTGCATCTACCTGTTGATCATATTGAATATTCATATTTTTCCCTTCATACTCCGATCAAAGTGTGCAGTAACAATCCTGAAAGGGGATACAGTTTTGTTATAAACAACCTTTAAAACACGCCCACTACAGCTTTCAAATTTTTTGAACGTTGTTACTAGCTCTGGATCAGTTTGATGTGGTTCTGTTTTATCAGGCTTTTCTATCGTTTCCTGTATCCATGTTAGTAATATATTTCTTTCCTCGATGCGTTCTTTAGCATGAACTGAAATTTCGTAAGGAAAATTATCAGGTTGATCTGACACCTTGATTCTGACTCATTTTTTCTAAATTGTAGTTCAGGTTTCAATTTTTGTTCAAATAAGGTTGCTTTTTGGCTTTTTCTCACAGCAGCGATCACTGCTCTTGTAGGTTGCGTTTCTTAACCCAACCTACAAGAGCCAGATTAGCAGATCATGGGAACACCGCAGTAGTATCCCTCCCCCAATAATCAGCTATTCCTAGGGATGACTAAGCCTGCAACAGTGGGTCTAACTTGCCTTGGGCATCTAGGGCATGGATGGCATCACAACCACCAACGTGTTGATCGTTAATATAAATTTGCGGTACAGAGCGCTTACCGTCGGTACCTCTGGCTGCCATTGCTTGACGGGCAGCTTCATCACCATCAATTTTGTACTCGGTATATGCTACGCCCTTGCGATCCAGCAAACCCTTAGCCCGAATGCAAAAAGGACAGGTCTGCCAAGTGTAAATTTCTACTTTAGCCATGATTGAGGTTTATTGAGGTTTTAGGAATGATTAGGGAAATTACTAGGAAATTCTTGGAAAACTAAAACAGGGATTCGACGGACGGGACTAGCCCATCAATCCAATGGTTACTATACAACTGCATTGATTTTTGTGCGTCACTCTAGGGTCACAGGATTGGTTGTAGTTCATCTTGACAGGTGCTGTTTGTGACAAACTGTGACATAACCCCAAGGCTTTTTGATCCCTGGGTAAAAGTGATAAAATAAAACCATGCAAATCAAGCTCTCCCAGTGTTATCTGCCAAGGTGATTTCAATGTGATTTCTTAGTGTAGTGTTCCAGTGATGTCCCCTTACAATCCCATTACGAAAAGCTACCTGAAAAACAGATCCGAGGCTTCAAGGGACTAGTAATCTTGAAAAGGGAGGGAAGATTCAACCCAATCAAAACGTCAGTAGTTTTGGCGCTTTGACTCATAGCGAACCGCATCAAGGTTGGAGGGTATTGTTATGGTTGCCACACTAAATGCCACTGTTCACGGCTCTACTCAGCACGAACATCAGCGAGAACAACTGATCGCCCACTGGGATCTAGTTGATGGCAAGTTGATTTGTCACTGGGATGTGGTTAAGCCCACAGCAGACCATGACAATGTAATTCATTTCCCTGGATCACACCATGCAGCTTAGGCTTGCCACGGGAAAAGTCTATGGAAAGGTATGAGACCATAAACTATGCGACCATAGTTTGGGCATGGGTTATCCACTGTGACAGTTCTATGTAAATTCTGTGCAAATTTCTGTGCAAGTTATTGTTGGATTGCCCATTCCTAGTGGTTAAAATTGTCGAGTATCACCGAAAATTGGCGCATAATGCGATTCACTTTTGCCATAGCTTCAGATTTACACATTGCCCTGCCCCATACGATATGGGATCATCCGTCGCGCTTTCATCTGGTGGAATATAGCATTCCCGCGTTTGAGCAGGTCTTGGCACACTTGGCGCAATTGCCCTTAGATTTTCTGCTTTTGCCTGGGGATTTAACGCAACACGGGGAACCAGATAATCACTGTTGGCTTGCCCAGCGTTTGGGGGAGTTGCCCTATCCGGTGTATGTAATTCCGGGTAATCATGATGTACCCACACCGGAGAGTTTGGCACATTTTGCACCCCATTACACTCAGTTCGGTTTAACGGAAGGGAAAACTAATTCCGGAAAGCTGTATTATGCCTGTGAGATTTTGCCCGGCTTGCGATTGATTGGTTTAAATTCCAATCAATTTGATGATCATGGCGCACTGTATGGGGCAGTAGATGACGAGCAAATACGCTGGCTAAAAGAGATTCTCAAGGATCAAAACTATGACGAAACTATTGTGATGATTCATCATAATGTTTTGGAGCATATTCACGAACAATCCCAAAATGGTTTAGGTGTGCGCTATATGCTCAGTAACAGCGCCGAACTTTGTGGGATGTTACAGGCGGCGGGGGTAAAGTTGATTTTTACGGGGCATCTCCATGTTCAGGATATTGCTTACAGTGCCGATTACGATTTATACGATATTACGACAGGTTCAATGGTGAGTTATCCCCATCCCTATCGCGTTTTGCAATATGAAGGGAATGGAACGGCAAAACGATTGGCGATTGACTCTTTTCGGGTGAAAACAATTCCAGAACAATCAGATTTATTGAAGTTTTCGCGGGAATGGATGGGGGATCGGTCTCATCCGTTTATGTTGCGACTATTAACCAAAGCACCATTATTTCTGAGTCCTGAGTCAGCGGCACAGTTAACTCCTGCTTTGCGGTATTTCTGGGCAGATATTGCTGACGGTGATGCTCAATTCTCTTTTCCGGATTTTCCCCCTGCGGTACGGGCATATTTTGAGGCTTTCAGTGATGAAGGTCCGTTAGATAATCAGGTGGTTTTAGAGTGGTAGATTTTGACGTGACTCAGAAGTGTTGACAGAAGGTATTGATAAAATTGTTTTGACTAATGACTATGAGTCTGAGTTTTTGCTTCGAGCGAGTCAGACATCATTTGATCCAGTTTGGGATAATACTGATGTTGATATTAACAGACTGAAGCAATCTTTAAGAGGTTGGCTAGGTTTATTATGTCCTAATCAAACAGCGATCACCTTTTCTACATAAATCAAATAAAGTGCTTTAAGAATTCTAGTTTTACCAACTCCAGAGACACCAACTAACGGGTTTAGGTTTTCAAGTTAGATATTCTTTAGATGCCAATTTTGGCTATTATTTCCGAAACTAAAACTATTGATTTTCATTATTATAACTAGCGATATTTCCTGACAAATAAAATTTAATGCGTTCATTCTTTATTGATTACTTCTTGGGAAATTCTCTCAAGTTCTAAAATGTAACGATTTTGCTTTTCTTTTAATCCCCAATCACCTAAAATTTGTTTAACTTCCTCAGATTGAATTTTCTTTTCTTTAAAAAGCTTATTCGCAATTTTTGAAACTAATTCCCAGTTTTCGGTAATAATCTTTCTTGTAATGTCTCGTAATGGGATATCGCAACTATCTTGGAAACAACATATATCTTGATAGCTTTTCCAATCACATTCTCCTCCTCCTTTAAATGATTCTGAAAAGTTTTTATCTGTATAATTTACTCCCTTATACTCATTTTCTGATATCACTCCTGCAAAACAAATACAAGCATAAAACAGCCTGTCGATTAATAGAGGGTTGCACGTATTTTCTATTTCTAGTGCATATTGAGAGGTTAAAGTTCCTCCATTCTCAAAACTAATCTCCATATCTATGTATGAAAGCTCAAAGATCTCATGAATAAATGCATGTCCTGTTTCGTGAAAAGCTGTTGACATCAAACTGTCTTGCTTGAGATTTTCAATGTCATGATTGAGATCTTTGAGTCTCTTATTGATTTCTTCATGTCTTGATTCAGTCTCCGAAATTTCTTCCTTTATGCCTTTAATCTTTTCAAAAGCTTCTATGGCTTTTTCATATTCATAGCAGCTATTTATAAATTCCTGAGGGTTCTCACTACGAATACACGCCTTAGCTTTCTGTATTTGCTCTTCAATTTCTGCATAATAACTTGCTCTTAAAGCAATAGATTGATTAGTGTAGTCTTTCTCTATATAATGCCAGTCTGCTTTGGCTTTCCAGTATTCTTCTGCTAATTCCCATTGAAAGAATGATTCCGCTGACTCTGCTGATTTTGCAGCCTTTTCAACACGCTCTGCATAGTTAATTTGCAGTTTATAGTCTTGTAATAATTTACGCCATTTTTCTTCTAATAATTCTTCTGGATGATCATTTAAGAACTCTGCTATATGTCCAACAATATCTTCAATCTGATATTGAGTTTTTCTTGCGAGATATAATGCTCTCTCAGTTCTTTGGAAGAAGCGTCCTTTTTCTGATTTTAATATGATTGCTGATTTTAAGTAAGCAGAAATGGCTAAATGAGCCATCTCATATTTACTAGTTCCAATCCAAAGAATGTCTGCTAAACGTGCCTGAAGTTCAGGAGCTGATGTTTCAAGTGTAATTTCCGATAGCAAGTCCAAATTTAGATAATTGTCTATTACGTTTGTAAAAATGCAATTAAAACGTTGGTCTTTTTCCTCTAAAGTTTCCTCCTCATTCACAACACCCCCAGTTGCCAAACCTAAAGCTTGATAAACATATTTCTCTCTAAGATTACCTAGTTCTTGTGCCTTTTTGAAAAAGTTTGAACTATATTTGAAACAATGTTGCGATTCACTCCTTTCGACTACATCTTGCCAAGAAGTCTTAGTGAAATCTTCTTTTGTTAGAGGTGGGTTTAGTTGTGACATAGTATGAAAGCGGATTTAGAGAATACTGAAAAAATTATTACTCAAAGTTTCTTGGCGATTGCCTTTGTAGTCAATAGAAGATTTGACAAGGCTGTAACTGCTTAAGCATCAACTTGAGGCGACCATACGACTGTATGAGTTAACATTGGCTAAGTAGATTTTACTCTGGATTAACCTCATAGGACATCTAAACTAACTCTCCCACCACCGAATCCCCATCCAGAGGGGTTATTGTCAGACAAGATGTTTGAACTACGACAGATAAAGAAACGTAGAATGGACATCTTGTCCGTTGATATTTCTTCTTTGTTATGCCATCCCTAACTGGAACAACTATAACTTCTAGATTACCTCTCTTCCATTCCTAGATATACATTATTATTCCGTAATCCCAACCAAGGATCATTAGCTGGAGTCAAGAATAATTCATCATAGATGCGGCGATTGAGATTCGCTAAACCATCCACCCGACCAGCAGCAAACCAGCGATGAATTTCCGCGTGCAAACCATACTCATTCCGCACGGTATCGAGGGCAATGTTTTGCTCAAACTCCTGACGCACAGCATTGAGCCGATTGGTGCCAGCCTCATCTAGGTTTTCGGGTAGCCCTAACTTCCGTTGCATTAATCTAACGCTGTTCTCATCTAACTTGCCATCACGGGAATGTAGACTAGCAATTCTTTGCCAATCCGCCATACCCAATTTAGTCAATGCTGAAGGTTCGCCACTGTTGGGGACTCGTGCCTCCACTGGAGCCGGTAACCGTAGTAATACTGGCAACTCCACCCGTGACTTGGTTAAACCGATTTGACTCGCAACCAGAGCAGGATTACTTACAGAGGTGTCACTAACGGAGGGAGTACTAACCGAGGTGGTACTAGATGAAGCAGTGCGCACTGTACCGCTTCCATTGATCACTGTAGTACTGCTGGAAGTATTACTAGAAGAAACAGTATTTGTGGAAGGAGTAGCAGAAGTAGTATTAGAAGAGGTGTTACTTGAAGTACTGCCAGTTGCCGCAGCATTAGGCTGGCTCGGATCAGGTAGTAAAGGCTGAATTGGCAGACGTAACCGCCGCAAATCCCGCCGCCACGCAATCTCTAGATTCCCATATTGACGGCGATGATATTGTCGCACTGCTTCCTGAAATTCACTGTCTGCCAATTTAGTGACATCTTTTGCCAAAGGCGTGACCTGTTGCAGTTGCTGTAAAAATGCCGTAGCACCATACAAACCAGGGATCGCTTCTACCGGACGACCATTACTATCTAAAATGTAGTGAATGCTGTTACCAGTAATGGTTTGCTGCATAGTACGTCCATCACCGAAATCAATGGTCATTTTCGGTACGGGACGCTCTGATTGCCAATGGAGAATGTAATTATCCCGCAGATAACTGGAAACGGCACCATTGGGATAGAGTGCAGTACGGAAGAATCGGCTATTGGCACAACTGAGATCATCGGTGAGACTTCCCAGCAACCGCAACGATAAAATCGGTTTACCACTGCCACGGGCGGCGGCTTTGGCTTGTTCTAAATCAGTGTGCCAATACAATTGAGAACTATCACAGTCTTTCTGTTGGCAAATTGCGTCTAGAGCATTCCGTAATTGTGGTTTATCCCGTAACTCCGAACCATAACGACTCATAAACGCAGCAATACCGCGATAACCTTCATTTCGCAGGGCAGCGATGGCTTGGGGGGCAGTGTTGGGGTCAATGGAACGCTCCACTAGTGCAGTTAAATCACCACCACTAACAGAGTTACCACTAACAGAATTGCTATTAGCAGCAGGACTAGTATTCACGGAATTGTCTTGCGCCCATATTGCAGCGGGATTTGCCCACATTAAACCCCCACAGATGACGATACCACTCACCGCAGTTCGCAAAGTAGTACCTAAGATGTTTCTGACAGTACCGCCCAAGGTATTTGTATAGGGATTTCTATAGGATGTATATGGTTCTGGAAGTGACTCACTATCACCAGAGCCAAACAGATTATTAGTTTTGAGTTCCATAGAATTTTTGTTCATTTATTCAAGATTCTCCTCGTCAAAGTTCTGTCAAATTTTTTTGTGCTGCCAAAACGATTAAAACCATCGATTGCCCTCACTAGTGGAAATTTAGTCAGGAATTTTGATGCAACTTGTCAGCTAGATTTATGTTTTGCCATCACAATCTGCCACCACCATAAAACGCTAATTTAATTCTGATGCGATAAATTGGCAGTGCTAATTTATAGTCCTGATTTGTAGTGTTAATTTACAGTCTGGCATGATGTCTCGGTCAACGGACTAGGCAATCTGTCAGAGCATTCTGGGATTGTTGATCGTTGTTACTATTTCGCCTGGTGTTTTGCTGTTTTCTTGTTTTGTTGTTATTGTGCCTTTGACGCTAGAAAAATGGCTAAGTTCTCTAGATTTGATTAAGAATCTTGACGAAGTAACACCATTTACCGATTGAACCGCCCCCCCCAAATCTCCTAGGACTTATTGGCAAAAGGACGCATTTTTTGATTAATGCGGTCTGCCCACTTTTGCGGCTCTTCATTACGCGGTTCTTTTTGCAGCCAATCTTTAATCACATTGCTACATTCCCGCCATAAACTCAGTCGCACTGCTGAGGGTGACACTCGCATCTGATCAGCGATCTCCGCGTCAAAACATTTGTCCACAGAGTAAGTTTGCCACCGCTTCATTTCTGTACTCCGCAATCCCTGTTCCAATAGTGGCAATGCCTGATCCGCCTCCTCACGAATCACCAACAACCACACGAGATTTTTAGTGAGAAAACTCGTAATTTCTGATCTTTCCTCCGACGAAGACAGATTTTTGGTGATAGCGATCCCCGCCTTAATATGTCGCTCAGCCTCATCAAAGTTATTATCCAGCAGGTGACGACGCGCCAGATTATTGTAGCCCCACACATAGTTGGGATTAACCGCCACAGACCGCTGAAAAAGTTCTAGAGCATTCTGCCGCTTGCCCAAGTCTTCCGCATTCATTCCCATAAAGTTCAATGCTTCAGGGTTATGGGGACTCAACAGCAAAGCAATACTTAGTTTTTGCTCAGCTAATTCATTTTTACCCTGCTGCCGGAGGTCATTGCCTTCTTGGATTAACCGACTTGCCCACCATTGAGTTCCCCCCCATAAACTAACCATAGCCAACGCTACCCCGCTACCCACCACTACCCACCGCTGCCAATGAGACTGAGCTACGGTCCAAACCGTGCGTTTAAGAGAGATAGCTGGATTACGTTTATTTAATTGTCTGTTTAATTGCCTATCTAATTGCCTGTTTGATTGTTTATCTAACTGTTGATTTAATTCTTGATTTAATTGCTGAATTTGCTCCAAAACCACCACTGCACTAGAGGGACGTTGTTCTGGCGCACCAACAAACTGGTTTAACCATTTCAAATAATTCAAACTGCGCTGATATACCGACTCACTTAAGCCTGTTTCCCCTGATTCCCAAGCCCTTGTTAAAGCATTATGTAGAGTCTCATACCAAGGCAAAGCTGGAGTGCCGTCTTCATTGCGGTGATAACTGCGCCAATTGGCGGGAACATCCCCTGTCAACAGCATGATCAAAGTCCAGCCCAAACCATAGAGATCAAAATTCAAATGTAATTGACCACTACGCTGCTCCTCGCACATAAAATCCGGCGTACCAATGGCAGTGGCATGATCTGATTTAGGCAATTCTTCAGGCTCCAGCAGCGATCGCGCCGCCCCATAGTCAACCAAGACCAACTGACCATCAGGGCGCAACATCACATTGGCTGGTTTAATATCCCGATGTACATACTGCCGCTGATGTAAAACCGCTAAACCCGCCACCAACTGCTCAAACCAGTCTACAAATGTTGTCCACGACAAGAGATCCCCATCATCAAACCATTCTTCTAGGTTGATCCCTGGTACATATTCCATGACCAAGCAGTGCAAATCACTCACGCCATGTAAATCACAGTGACTATGTTTGAATAATGGTTTGGGGGGAACTGACAATAAAGTTGATCCCCCCGCTGCTTCCCCCCGCGATAGTGACCCCTGTAATGGTGACCCCTGTGATGGTGCCATCGCTCCTGCCAATCTCAGGCGGTCTAAATCATCCCCAACAGCAGCATTGAGATCGGCATTGAGATCAGCCAAAATCGCCCCCTCCCGTAAAAAGAATCGCTCTGCATTGGCATAGTGTTGTCGTCCGCACCAGTGAGGAGGCAGCAATACCTTAACGGCTAAAGGAAAACAGGGGGCGGTCCCTGCTGAGGCTTGACTATCAGTTACTGTATAAACTTCACTAAAATTACCCTCACCGATCTTGTCGATCACAACATATCGCTGGTTGAGTAACTGCCCTTTGGTAAACATTGGTATACCTCACTCGTATCGGTACTAAAAAAACGTTGCAGAGGGGGAGTGACAAAGGGGGAATCGTCTTTTTCCTCTTCAGAATTTAAGTCGAAATTTAAGTTAAAATTTAGGTTTGAGTCGTATTCCCAAGTATCATGATCAAGCAATTTACTGATACCTAGTCAACAGGGGTCAACAGCAATTCATAAAAGACATGGAAAGGGTTTTTAAGATATTTTTAATAGATGCAGTCCATGCCAAGATGGATCTAAAATCCGCAATTGCGTTTCTTGTTGGGATATAAACTGTCATCCAAAACTGAAATATTTTTACTTGAGTAAAACTAAAAATTAGTACCAATTATTTTGGTTAATTTTAGGTTAACCAAGGATGTGTTGGCTAGTGGATCGCCAGGGGTTAGCTGTTTTTCGTAGCATTTATTCATAGCTCTTAACTACACCAAAGTCACAATTACACCATTTATAGAAATTTCTCTACTCATTGTCTCTACCTATTGTCTCTGCTTATTTGTTTGCTGGTTAGTCAGTAATTAGTTGGGAAATATTCGGCAAATAGTCATACTTACATCATCAGTGGTTTGTAGAATGAACTATGAAATGATCTACAAAATGAGCTACGAAATAATTTACCCAATGTTGGATGCCGCCCCTGAAGCCTAAGCTTAAGAGCTAAGTCCAATTGCCAATTTCACACTTATCATCACATTTATCGCACTTATCACATTTATCGAATCTAAATTACACAGCGTACAAATTACACAGCTAAACTAACCCACAGGTCTCACAGTATCCATCAATACCCATCAATACCCATGATTTTTGCCAAGCGTCTTGAAGTTTGTCAACTCGGCGATCCAGTATTGCGACAGATTGCCGCCCCCGTCACCAATATTAGATCTGCTGCAATTCAGAATCTAATTAACAATCTGATTACCACCCTCAAACACCAGAAAGGCGTAGGTATTGCCGCCCCCCAAGTGGGACAATCATTACAATTGATCATTATTGCCTCTTATCCCAATGACCGCTACCCCGACGCGCCACTGATGGATCCCTTGCCAATGATCAACCCGCAAATAATCCACCAAAGTCCCGAAACGATCCAAGGTTGGGAAGGTTGTCTCTCAGTACCAGGGATCAGAGGGCAAGTATCCCGCGCCACCACCGTCACCGTCAGCTATTTAGATCGTCACGGTCAACCCCAACAACAGGAGTTTAGTGGCTTCGTCGCCCGGATCATTCAGCACGAGTATGATCATCTAATCGGCAAAGTCTTTTTAGATCGCGTCCCATCCACCAACGAGATGATGACCGAAGCCGAATATCGCAAACTCACCACCTAACACCCTAGCCCCCTACCATGACCTCTAAAGTACTTCCCAAAGACTGGCTCGAACACACCGTACAAGTAGAGGTACCCTATTCCGTCAGCGAAATCTGGGGACTCTGGTCCGATCTGCGCACCATGACCAAATGGATGAAATGGATTCAGTCGGTGCGGATCGCCCCAGAAACTCCTGACATCTCCTATTGGGAACTAGGAGCCAACGGTTTTAGCTTCACATGGAAAGCCCGCATTCTCAAACAAATTCCCCAACAAATTATCCAGTGGGAATCTATTAGTGGATTAAAAAATCGTGGGGCAGTGCGTTTTTATCAGCGTCCCCAAGGCACAATTGTTAAACTTTCCATTGCCTATGCAATTCCTGGTGGCATTGGTCAATTAATGGACAATTTATTTTTGGGTAATCTAGTTGAATCCACACTCCAAGCAGATTTGGATCGGTTTCGGGACTATGCCAAACGTACCCTCAGTCAACCCACTAAGTCCCTCTAAATAGGCGTATTCATGAGTGCCTTAATAAGTGCGTCTAAGTTTCCTCAACTATCTCGATTTACATCATTAACGTCACGAATACTCACATTAATTGAGAACGATTAATTAACAATTACGAATTAGGGATTAACAACTAGGAACCAAGAATTCCGCACTAAATTTTAGGTGTAACTACTTAGCCATGATAAGATGATCAATGTGGACAGATATTCTCATTCCAGGAACAATTCGTTGTGGGCATTTTTCGCCGCTTAGCTAGAGATATTGGCATCGACCTTGGTACTGCCAACACACTGGTTTATGTGTTGGGAGAAGGCATCATCATTAGAGAACCGTCGGTGGTAGCCATTGATCAACGGGATAAAACTCCCTACGCCGTAGGTGACGAAGCAAATAAAATGATCGGTCGCACCCCAGGTGACATTGTGGCGGTTCGGCCCCTGAAAGATGGCGTGATCGCTGACTTTGACTCCGCTGAAATTATGTTGCGCTTTTTCATTCAGCGAGTGCGTAAAGGTGTACTCAATCCTCGGATTGCCATTGGCATTCCCAGTGGTGTCACCGGTGTAGAATGGCGTGCTGTCATGGATGCCGCCCGTCGTGCCGGAGCCAGTGAGGTTTACCCCATTGATGAGCCGATTGCCGCTGCCATTGGTGCGAATCTGCCTGTAACTGAAGCCACCGGTAATATGATCATTGACATTGGTGGTGGAACTACTGAAGTCGCCGTGATGAGTTTGCAGGGGATCGTCCTCAGTGAGTCAGTGCGGGTGGCTGGGGATGAACTCAGCGAGTCCATCGTTAAGTACATGAAAACTGTGCATAATCTGGTGGTTGGGGAACGTACCGCCGAAGAGATTAAGATCAAAATTGGCTCTGCCTATCCCAGCGCTGAAGAAAAATCCCTTGAAGTAAGGGGCTTACACCTGTTATCCGGTTTGCCGCGCACGGTCACGGTGAAGTCATCGGAAATCAGAGAAAGCATGGCAGAACCATTAATGGTCATCATTGAAGCCGTGAAGCGCACCCTAGAAAGGACTCCCCCAGAGTTAGCCGCTGACATTATTGATCGGGGCATTATGCTGGCGGGTGGCGGTGCTATGTTGTCTGGAATTGACACTCTGATCAGCCATGAGACTGGCATAGTAACTCACATTGCCGAAAATCCCTTGGATTGCGTGGTTCTTGGGACGGGGCGCGTTCTCGAGGACTATAAAAACCTAAGTCGCGTTTTAACCAGTCGCTTACGCAGCGTCTAGATTCTAGATCCGCAAACCCATTCCAAAAACTATCTATAAGACAAGTACCCCACTGTAGTTATGTCGAGCCTCAGTGGTGGTCAGTTTCAGAAGGAATTGACCCTAGAAACAACCCAGATAATTACTTAGAACCTAGACCTAACCATACTGCTCTTACTGGATCTGAATCACTCAAGCCCTGAATACATTACCCAATAAATCACCCAATAAATCATAACTATGCAGGTAATTCGTCGGTGGTGGGAAAGGTACAGTCTCCAAACTTTTTTGGTGGCTGGTGCGGTCTCGTTGGCTTGGTTGATTCGTCAGTCTCATGGGACGATCATCCTTGAGAGTTATCAGCTACTGAGCCGACCGTTTCAGATTACCAAGGCTCAACCGGAGGAGTTGCTAGATGCACGGGTGCGGGAGCTAAAGTTCCGGCTCACAGAACTAGAAGAACAAAATATCAAACTTAAACAACAACTCAATTTACCTATTAGCGGCTATGAAAGCAAACGGTATCAGGGCACATGGGCAACGGTAATCGGGCGCAGTGCTGATGCTTGGTGGCAACAGATGGTGATTAATCGAGGGCAAAACGATGGGGTTGTGGTGGGATCGGTAGTTGTGGCACAAGGTGGTTTGGTGGGACGAGTTACCGATGTGTCAGGTCACAGTGCGAGGGTGTTGCTGGTGAGTGATCCCATGAGTCAAGTGGGGGTTTTGATCACCCGCAGTCGGTTTGCCGGAACCTTACAAGGCTATAAAGACGGACAGGGACTGATGCAGTTTTTTGAACGAGATCCCGATGTGAAGGTGGGTGATATTGTCCACACGTCAGAATTTAGCCAGTTGTACCCATCGCAGATTCCCATCGGTCGCGTAATTTCCGTCAATATTGATAAACAACCTTCCCCAGAAGCCGTGGTAGAATTTACCACCCCCGTGGGATCATTGGAATACGTTAAGGTTTATCCGGCTCCAGTTAAACCTAGTGTAGGCACAGAGAAAACTATCAAGTAATTCGCCATCAAGTAATTCACCATCAAATAATCCGCTGATGATTGATTTGACTAGAAAGTGATTTGACCAGCCTTTGAATAGGGATGTGCTGTAATTCAGTTAGATCACCAATAAACAAGAATCAACAATTAAATAAATTCAATTAAATAAATTCAACTAGATAAGTTTAACTACTTAATCTTTTTAATCTTTTGCTTGTTCTGTCTAATAAACCAACTAGCGAAAAACTAACGCCCCAAACTCATCAATCCAAACATGGGCTAACTCCCGTCCATCAAACTGCTGCACCATGTTCAATGATCCCAAAATTAGGACTAGCTGGATAACCAATGGTTTAGTGACTTTTGGTTCCCTTGCCCTGTGTATTTTTGCCATGTATTTGCGGTTGCCGGGCATGACCTTAATGGGGATTGGTCCCCACTGGTTATTGATTTGGTTAGTAACTTGGGGGTTGCATCGTCCTTTGTTTTTAGGGGCAATGGCAGGATTAGGGGTAGGCTTGCTACA
>JBIKNH010000021.1:0-30305 GCA_044358815.1 Pseudanabaenaceae cyanobacterium
CAGCTAAGATTACGATCACTGGACAAGGCACTGTAACAACCACTGGCAACGATAACAATGGTGTAAAAATAGAGAACAACGCTAAAATCAATTCCATTGACGGAAATATTGCTGTCACAGGTACTTCTGGGGGTACGGGAAACACAGAAATTGGCGTTCGCGTAATGGGTAGTTCCGAAATCAAATCTACCGGAAATGCCACTATTACCATAGATGCTAAGAGTAGCAGCACAGGTAGTGGCAGTGGATATAACTACGCACTGCTCATCGATTCCAGTAGCGTCACATCTTTAAATGGTGACATTTTGCTAACTGGTAAAAGCCAAGCTGTTGGGGGAAACTACAACCATGGTGCTGTGCTAAATGCTGGTGCTAAAGTTACATCCAGTGGCACAGCAAAAATCGCCATTAATGGTACAGGAGCGGCAGGGAGTAGCAGTTATGGTACTCACATTAATGGTGCTGCTACAGCCATTAGCTCTGTATCTGGCAACATTAACATCACAGGTACTGGTGGTGGCACAGGAAATACCAACCGTGGCGTTTCTGTTGAGAACGGTAGTGTAATACAGTCCAGTGGCACAGGAGCGAGTGCTGCAAAAATTATCGTCACTGGTCAAGGCTCACTAAAAGCTACTAGCAATAATAACCAAGGCGTTCGTATTGAAGGGGCTAATAGCAAAATCACCTCGGTAGATGGTGCTATCTCGGTTACTGGTACAGGTGGTACAGGTGTAGGTGAAAACTATGGCGTTTCCCTATTTTCTGGCGGAGCGATTACTTCCACTGGCACAGCTAATATCACTGTCACGGGTCAAGGTGCGGTAACTGGGGTTACAGGTACTGGTAACGATGGCGTTCGCGTTGAAGGAGCAGGCAGTACTATTAGTTCCACCAGCGGATTAATCAACATCACAGGTACTGCTGGTGTCGGTAGTAGCGATAATCGTGGCGTACTGATTTATAACAGTGGAACAGTTACATCTGCTACTGGCAACATCAACATCACCGGCACAGGCAACGGTGGTGGTAATAATGCCCATGGCGTATGGTTATTAGGGTTATTAGGCAATGGTGCGGCTGTCACCTCCACTGGCACAGGAGCCAATGCCGCTAAGATTACCATTACTGGTCAGGCTTCTCTTACTGGTACAGGCACTGAAAGTGAAGGGGTTCGGATTGAATCTTCTTTAGTGAGTTCCATCAACGGTGACATTACGCTGACTGGTACTGGTGGCGGGACTGGCAGGGGGGCAATAGGTCTTCTAGTTGCTCACAGTTCCTCAGTGGTATCCACTGGTACAGGAGCTAATGCGGCTAAGATCACAATCAGTGCTACAGGTTCTGCTAATAGCACCGGTAATGGTAATTTCGGCGCATTCGTTTATAATAGCACTGTCACTTCTGTGGATGGAGCAATTTCTGTAACAGCTACTGGCGGTGCAGGGGCGAATCAAAATCATGGTGTTTACCTAACTGTCGCAGGTTCCATTAACGCCACAGGCACAGCCGCTGTTACCGTTACGGGTACAGGTGGTGGTACATCATCAGGGGATGGCATTCGCATTGATGGCAGTGGTTCCAAAATCCAAAGCAACAGTGGCGCGATTTCTCTGACAGGCACAGGAAGTGGTACAGGATTCGGGATTAACCTGATTAATGGTGGCGCAATTTCTAGCACCACAGGTAATATCAACCTACTAGCAAACACCATTAACCTAGCCAACACCGCCAGCATCAGCACCGCAGGAAATGTATTCATCAACCAAGATAGTGATGTTCCTGTTGGGGCAACGACCCTCGGCGCAACTGTTAACGTTACTGCAAGCACTTTGTATCTCAATGACAACATCAGATTTGACTACAACAGCGTTATCAGTCGCTTTGACACCATCAATGTAACTGGTGCAGTAGACTTAGCTGGTTCAACCTTACAGCTTGATTTAGCTGCATACCCCACTCCCAGTACTCCTGTAGGTAATACAGCATTCACTCTGATCAGCAATGACGGTACTGATGCCGTAACAGGTACATTCACCGGACTCGCAGAAGGAGCGCAGGTTAGTTCCGTTGGTGGCTATGGTTTATTCCTGACTTACCAAGGTGGTGACGGCAACGACGTGCAGTTAATTGCCCGTAACGCTGCTCCTACTGATTTGACCCTCAGTAGCAGTAACATCAATGAGAATGTCGCTATCAACAGTGTGGTTGGTAGTTTCACCACCACTGATTCTGATGTGGGTAACACCTTCAGTTATAGCCTAGTTACTGGCACTGGTAGTACTGACAATGCTGCATTTTCTATTAGTGGTGGTCAGTTAAGGATTAATGTCTCCCCCGACTTTGACACCAAATCTAGTTACAGTATTCGGGTGCGTACCACTGATGGAGCCGGAGCCAGTTTCGAGAAGGCTCTCACAATTGGAGTTAATAACGTTAACGAAGTACCTGTGTTAACGAATCAAATTGCCAGCCAACAAGCCCAAAATGGTAAAGCCTTCTCATTCGTTTTACCGAGCAACATCTTCACCGATCCCGATGCTGGTACGAACTTAAGCTACACCATCACTCAGAAACCCACTTGGTTAAACTTCGATAGTAATACTAGAACCTTCTCCGGTACTCCTACAGCTACCGGTACGAGTGTAGTTTCTGTTCAAGCTAGTGATGGCACATTAACTAGTGGATTGGCGAACTTCAATATAATCGTGACCGCCCCAGTGAATATTGACACCACGCTATCAAACCAAACCCAAACCTTTACTGGTTCCATTAATAATATTATTGCTTGCGGCAGTGCCAATGACACTCTTGATGCTTCCGCGAGTACTGGTAATAATAACTTCAGTGGTGGTGGTGGTGATGACATACTAATTGGTGGCTCTGGGAATGACTTGCTTGATGGTGGCATTGGCAGCGATACTCTCACAGGTAATGGTGGAGTAGACCGTCTCTATGGTAGTAACGGGAATGACACGTTGATTGGTGGTGCTGGTAGAGACTTACTAGTTGGTGGCGGCGGTGCAGATTTGTTTGTTTTGGGAACTTTGACCGCAGACGCTGACACGATTCAAGATTTCAATCAGTCCCAGGGAGATCGAATTGGTTTGACTGGTGGTATTACCTTCGGTAGTTTGACGATTACACAAAATCTGACTAGAACGGAAATTCGGAATGGTAGCGAATTACTGGCTACTTTGCTCAATTACAACAACACTCTGAATCCTTTGGTATCAAGCAATTTCGTTGCTTATCCCTAGATTTAGAACTTGTAATATTTGGGAACTTTAGAACTGGCATTGATTTTGATCAGGCTGCTCTATCTCAAGACCATTTGTCAGTTCTACCTACTCTCAATCCCTTATCTTGCCCTGAAAAGTTTTCTCATATAGCTAACACACAACTATGATGATCAAAAAAATCCTGCCTGCTGCCTTTCTTGCGATCGCTGCTCAATTTCCTTTTATGGCTGAGAGCGAAGCCGCTATCTTCAGCCTCTCTTGGGTTGGCAGTGGTGGTTATAAACTGACAGGTTACTTTGAATACAGTGGTGACAGTAGCTCACCTAATGCCGCTGATGGTGTGATTAGGAGTGGGAACAATTCGGGAACTAATGGCAATGAGCTAACAGGTATGTCTGTCGCCTTCCTTGACCCCACTGATACTGTCCTCGCCACCTACAATCTGTCACAGTTGTTAGCTGATACTACCTTCAACTTTAATTTTGACATTGCTACTCAAACTGTGTTGCAGACTGGTGCACGTAATAGTGACACAGGATTTTATATTGGTATCTTTGGCAATAATTCTACCGATTATTCTCTAAGTAGTACTGACGCAAGTGGAGGACTAAGCTTTACTAGTGGAGATTTTCTTAATGGACCTAGCGACACAAATTTGACTGGTACTCTCACCACCCAACCTATCCCCTTTGATTTCAATCCAGCGACTGGAGTGGTTGCTCTTGGGACACTTTTTGCTACAAGGAAGGTGTGGCAAAAGTTCAGAGCTAAAAAAGACATGGTTTAAGCTAATGGTTGGTAGGAGTTTTCCCTAAATCTAAACCGTAGTTTCTTTGGTTTCTTGGTCAGATTGTCCCATAGATAATTCAAATAAAAATATAGCTTCGACTTCGCTCAGCTAACTCACATCGAGGGCTGAGCGGAGTCGAAGTTTTCTCTATAAATTATTTAAAAAATATATGTAGAAAAATGCTCGATTCCCTGATATATGACAGTTCAGTCGTGATATTGATAATGTGTTAAACGTTAACTTCTGGGAAGAGGATTAAATTACTGATAAATTACTTATAAATTACAGAGACCTTCCTGACTTACCCGAACTTGACTAACCCCTGACTAACCTATGAATGACCCTAAGCCAGATTTTAATTCATCATCCCAGGGCGACTTTCTTAGTTTTGATGATATTTTTGCGGAACTCCACTATCACCAAGCCCAGCGTACCCTCCGCTCCCTTGTGGATAACCTGGATCTGTCTCCACGGGAACGACGGGGCTTAGAGGCAGAAATTGATGCCCTGCAAGCGATGGTCGAAAAGTTGGAACAGCAGGTAATTCGGATTGTGGTGTTTGGCATGGTGGGGCGCGGTAAGTCCTCGGTGCTTAATGCCCTATTGGGACAGGATGTATTTGCTACAGGTCCGATTCATGGAGTGACCCAGCGCCAAGAAACCGCTCAATGGGACTTAGGGGATTTTGACGAAGACGACGATTACGCCATGAATCGCCAAGTTGCCTATGAGCAAGTATTTGCGGGGAGTGAGCGGGAAATTACGCGAGTTTCTCTGTCGCGGCGCGGTCAGGCACGGTTAGAACTCATTGACACCCCTGGCATTGATGAAGTAGACGGCGCAGAACGGGCAGAATTAGCCCAAACCGTTGCCCAACAGGCGGATCTGATCTTGTTTGTTGTGGCGGGTGACATGACCAAAGTGGAATATGAAGCCCTCTCAGCCCTGCGCCAAGCCAGTAAACCCATGTTGCTGGTGTTCAATAAAATTGATCAATATCCACCCCAAGACCGCCTCACGATTTATGCCAAAATTCGCGATGAACGGGTGCGGCAGTTACTCACGAAAGATGAAATTGTGATGACGGCAGCGGCTCCATTGGTAGCAAAAGCTGTCTTTCAAGCTGATGGTTCTGTTACAGCAGAATTAGTTCCGGGTAAACCCCAAATCGAAGATCTCAAGCTCAAAATTCTGGAAGTATTAGATCGCGAAGGAAAATCTTTAGCCGCTCTCAATTCCCTATTATTTGCGGATATGGTCCATGAGCGAGTCGTACAACGGAAGTTATTTGTACGGGATCATCAAGCTAATCAGTTAATCTGGCGTGCTGTGATTACCACTGCCGTCGCTATTGCCCTCAATCCTGTTACAGTAATTGACATCCTCAGCACCGCAATTATTGATGTATCTATGATTGTGGCATTAGCGAAGCTTTATGGTTTACCGATGAGCCAAAAAGGCGCTATGGCTCTGATGCAAAAAATCGCCCTTGGGATGGGAGGTATTACCGCCGGAGAGTTTCTCGCTAATTTTGGCTTAAGTTCCCTCAAAAGTCTGTTAGGGATTGCGGCTCCGGTAACAGGGGGCTTAACTTTGGGCGGTTATTTATCGGTGGCAGTGACTCAGGCGGCAGTGGCAGGGTTTTCTACATATACCCTCGGTTTGGTCACTAAGGAATATTTAGCGAATGGCGCATCTTGGGGCGAAGGAGGTCCCAAAGCGGCGGTGAAAAAGATTCTTGATACCATTGATGAGAATTCAATTCTGGCGCGAATTAAAGATGAGCTAAAAGCAAAACTAGATTTGACCAATGCTAAGGTGAAATAATGCTAGGGTAAAATAATATGATTAGTTGCCGTGATTAGCAAGTTAGATGTCATTAGAAACTTTGAGAAATTACAATTATTTCGATTAGATTGGTTCTATATCAGTACAATTAACAGGAATTTTAATTACAAACTCTGTACCTTGATCGGGTGTAGAAGTAAATTCTAAATATCCTTTATGTTTTTCGACAATAATTTGATAACTAATCGCCATGCCCATTCCTGTACCTTTACCAACGGGTTTTGTCGTAAAAAATGGATCAAAAATTTGTGACTGAATTTCTTCCGGTACTCCTAAACCATTGTCACTAACTTTAATTTGCACCCACCCCGAATTAATCAAACGAGTTTCAATTTTGATATATGGTTGGTGGCATGGACAAACTGGATAGGGCGGATCTATTTTCTGTACTGATTCTTCAAGGGCATCAATGGCATTAGCTAACACATTGATTAAAACTTGATTTAACTGCCCACCATAACAGTTAATTAGGGGTAAATCTCCATAGTCTTTGATAACTTGAATCTCATATAAACCGAATTGAAATTTAAGGCGATGGGCTAAAATTAGCAGCGTATCATCTATACCCTGATGAATATCAACGAATTTTAATTCTGCTTCATCCATGTGGGAAAAATTGCGCAAGGATAGCACAATATTTCTAATGCGACTAGTGCCGACTTCCATCGATTTAATGAGCTTAGGTAAGTCAGTTTGAACAAACTCTAAATCTATTTCTTCATCTAGTTTATCTGCCACAACTTCCGTTAATTCTGGTTGACACTCTAACACAACTTCAATAAACGTCATTAACTCCTTAATATAGCGTCGGAGATACGTTAAGTTGCCATGAATGAAGTTAACGGGATTATTAATTTCATGGGCAATACCTGCCACCAACTGACCTAAAGAAGACATTTTCTCTGCTTGAATTAAATTACTTTGCGCCTTCTTTAAATCAGCCAAAGTACTTTCTAGTTCTCTATTAGCTGCTGTTAATTCAGAAGTACGTTGGGCTACTTGCGCCTCAACAGTGGTGAGTAAATCCCTCAATTGGCTATTAGCCTGGAGTAATTCATTAGAACTAATTTCTAAGGAACGCTCAATCATGTCGTGATCATTATCGTACTGGCAATAGGCATTATCAACCGCCTTAAGGAAGTCTTGCCACTGAGGTGTACTGAGATCAACATCTGCCAAATATCTGTTTAACTGACGTTGCAGGAGTCGGTGCATTGTTCTAGTCTATGGGTTTTCTAGTCTTAGGATTCAGTGAAAGTGGTAATAGTCATGGTCTGGTTATGCAGTTCACAACATTTGCCTTGGGCACTGGGAGCAATTTCTCCATAGGAATAGAATCCTGTGAGAACCGTATTGGAACCAATCACTTCTCTAACTCCTTCAACTTCTTCTTCGATGCGTTGTTTGAGGACCAGTTTGCGACCCACACAACTGATTAAAATTGCTAATTCGGGTAGCTTCTTACTATCTTTCGGAGGAGATTCTGCAATAGATTCCGTAACAGATGAATCTGCCAAATCATGACTGGTAACTAAGCTATTTTGGGCTGCTGCCATTGCGCCATCAATTAAGCGATTGAAATTCGCTTGCATTAACTGGACAATACTGCCTTCCGGTAAATCTCCGGCAAAAGTCAAATTTTGTTCTGTTTCATCCACTGCCAAAATAGTCCGCACAACGGCAGTATCGCCCTCTTTGTTGTATAGATTCAGAGGAAACAGTAAACCGCTTGCGGGCAAGTCAGAAGCATATTCACCGAGATATTTTTTGTATAAGGCTAAAGCTGATTGTCCATCTAATTCATAGAGAACATTACCCTCAGATTTTGTAACGGTGCGTTTCGGACCGAAAGCAGTCCAGCCACCAATGGAACCATAACCTACCTTAAGGTTTGTGCCATAGAAACCCACCGCCGCAATCATACCTTGTCCGAGTTCCGTATTACTTAGGACCAAGGTTTCACCAAATCGGGAACCGTCCCCCGATAACCCGCCGGTAATAGTTACAGCATCAGGTAGTTCAGATCGCAAACCTGCAATCAATTCACTTCCATTAACCCGTAAACCATCGGATAGGACGAACAAATGGGCTAAATCCACCATTGGAAATTGTTTCGCTAACCTCGCTCCGGCACTGCAACTCGTTTCTAGAGGATGGAGATAAATGTGATGACTGATAACTTGAGTAGTCGCAAACTCTATGGCTGTGGCGGTAATGGAATGATCCCTAACTTGTACATCATAAATTTCGCCAGCGGTGGAACAACCCATCAAATAAGCTTGAGGATATAACTGCCGCAATTGCTGAATAGGGTTGATAGTTTTGAGTACATCTGTATTACCAAAAACTAATACTAGTTGCGGTTTAAAATCCGAACCTTGAGGCTGAGTTTTTTGTTGTATTTTTGGTGAGGATGTCTGGTAATCGGGTTGAGCATTTCCCCAGCCATACAGAGGGTCAATGCGCCACTGCTCACCAGATGTCCAATTAGCCTGTTGAATTTGCATAGATTAACCATCACCTTAAACCAATACTATTCTAAAATACTCCCAAATATTTTCAACCAGGTTTTGGAAATAGTATGACCAATTCAATCATAACCAGACAGCCGAGGATTTCCAATGCTGGGGAAATTTCTGATTACTTGGTTCTTTGAGGGGGTAATCATCGCTTTTTCTCCCTGTATAAATGCCACTGATCCACCGCTTCAGCAACCATTGCCCCAAACTGGCGGCGTAGGGTTTTGTTGAGTTGCCGATCTGTATGTAATTCTAAGACTTTGGTTCCAGGTCGCCGCAAACTCTGTAAAACCTCGCATTTGAACTGATCCCAAGTTTGAATTGCTACATAACTGCAACCGTAGGCTTCAACAATAGGACGAAATTCTAAACCGTGGGGTGTGGCAAACAGTTCCGTAAAGTATTCGTTAAATTCAGCAATGGGTAGCATTTCAAAAATACCGCCCCCATCATTGTTAAGCAAAATGATCGTTAGGTTAATGTCATATTGTTTTGCTGCCAACAAGCCATTGAGATCGTGATAAAACGCCAGATCACCACAAATTAAGATCATCGGCTGTCCGCTGCCCCATGCTGCCCCTAAAGCACTGGACACGGTGCCGTCAATGCCATTAGCCCCCCGATTTGCTAAAACTGGCAAATGACGCTGCGGATGAAAAAACGTATCCATATCACGGATCGGCATACTGCTGGCTATGTAAATCGGTGTTTGATCCGGCAACCAAGCCGCCAACTCAGCGAATACTTGCCCTTCAAATAATTTGTGCGTCCCTTGGGGATGGTGTGGCGTAGGGTGGTAAGGTGCATTTTGTGGCTGGGATGGCGCACCAATTCCTTGATTTTGATTAGTTAGCTGCAAAAATTCCCTCATTAACCCATCAGTCAAGGCATTAGCACAGTCAAAATCCCGTTGCCATTGGGGTGACTGCCAGCCCATTGGTCCATAGGTACTGAGATATTCGGTAATTTGCTGACAGAACAACACCGGATCGCCATTTACTACTTGAGTTCTGCCGTGGGTAGGATCGGTATTTGTTGTTCCCACGACCATCTGCAAACAGGCGATATGTTGTTCCAGCCATAACAAATAAGCTTTTGATGTGGGCATTGCCCCAAACCGAATGATTAAAGTCGGGGCATGATCCCGCGCAAAATGGGGCGCTTTGAGAAAAGTATCATAATGACTAATGGTGTCCCGTCGGTCCATGCCAGTGGCTTCCACTAGGAGGGGGTAACCAGTGGCGGTGGCAAACTGTTTCACAGCAACGGTGAATTGAGGCGGTAAATCAGCACTCACCCCAACCACAATTACACCGCGATGGTGACTGATAATCTGATTAGCTAAGGTGGCTAAGAGATCCGTGGGTAAGTAAATTTGTCCTCGAACAATGGTGTGGTAAGGCGTGGCGGGGATTTTTTCTTTGCCATTACCAGAAATATAACTGGGCACTTTACCCTGTCCACCCACAAAGGCATTAGGGGCAATTAGGGGTAAATCATCCGGCACATCCCCTGGCACTGGCAATGGCGGTAATGGATCGGCAAAAGCAAAATTCAGATGCACGGGACCGGCAGGCATTTCCCCCATACCAGCAGCTATATAGACGGCTCTGCCTGTAACCGAACGAGCATAACGGAGCCGAAATGGTGTCACATCAGGAATCCCCACTTCCACAAACCACCGCACCATATTTCCGTAGAGTTTGATTTGATCAATGGTTTGGGGCGCACCGCATTCCCTTAATTCCGGTGGACGATCAGCAGTGAGCACCACCAAAGGCACTCGACTATAATTTGCTTCTACCACCGCCGGAAAGTAATTGGCGGCTGCGGTCCCTGAAGTACACAGCAAAGCCACAGGACATTGAGTTTTTTTCGCTAGTCCTAAGGCAAAAAATGCCGCTGACCGTTCATCCAACTGCACCACAATCCGTAAAGGACTATCGCCGTCTTTGGTTTCCTGACGCATTTGGGCAAAGGCAACCGCCAAGGGGGTAGACCGCGAACCAGGGGAAATTACTACAGTGCGTACTCCACAGCGGTAAATTTCTTCGGCAACGATACTCGCCCAGAGGCTATTACGGTTAGAGACATTGAGCATACAGCGAAGAAAAGATAAAGTTAATAACAGCCTCGGTCAGAACTGTGGTTGGTTGGGCATTCCCATCAATGTAATGCATTTTAGTAGTGCATTTTGGTAGTGCCATTTTAGTAATGCCCTTTTAGCAATGTTATTTTAACTTGACTTAAACTTGATCTTAACTAGCTTCCCCAAAAATGCCGGAATCAAAGATTCAGGAATCAGAGAATATTCATCACAAAATTTATCGGAATATATTCTAATAAACACATTCATCAAAATACCGAGTGATGATTGAATCTAGCGATAATTTATTGGTTTGATATCTTGTTTCCATCTCGTCATATCTTTAGTTTTGGCTTCAGTGAATAACCTATTTTCAAGGCTATTGGGTGCAATTCCATCAAGCAAAAATAATAGAAAATAGAATGATAAATCAATTATATAAATAATATCTGAATCACAACACAGATCAACTCTAAATCAAACTCTAGATTTAACAATTTAATTGACAATTAAATTCACAATTTGATTGACAGTTTGATTAATGGTTTGATCTAGAAATTTAATTGAATAGATTTTTTAATTAAATAGCTCGATTTAATCATTTAATTAAATTATTTGATTTCACAGCTTAGGTTCACAGGCTAAGTTCACAAATTAGTCCATAAATTAGTTCTGTAAGACATCAGCCTAAATAATACTTGTCATCAAGAGAATGCTTTGTGAGTATAAGTGAGTAAGTTTGCTGATTTAGCTTCATATTAAGATTAATCAATTAATGGTCAAAATAACGGTCAAAATCTTCCCTAGCCTTCCTTCTTCATCTTCAATAGTTTAATTAAGTTCCAACTTCCGACAAAACTCTAATGTATCCAGAAATTTACGCCAAAATGCTGATTATGCGCAGCATCTTTCCCAATTTAAAACCGTCTGTGCTTTAGTAAGGTAGCGGTAATAAAACTATTATTGTCCTGATGGATCATCCCATCAATGATTATGTTGCAACAAAAGCAGTGGCTCGCTAAGTGCGGTCAATTATGTAAGAAGCATCACCAAAAGCTAGTGATTAGTTTGATCACGCTTTCGGTTTCCTTTGGTATTACTACTGTGCGTAACAACGGTTGGTTAGAACAGGGGGAATTACGTTTCTTTGACCTTTGGACTCGCACTCGCCCTGCGGAAAAACCTGATAATCGGATTGTAATTGTGGAAATCAGCGAAAATGACATCCAAGCCGAGAGACAGTGGCCTTGGTCAGATCGGATGTTCGCCCGATTAATCAATCACATTAATGAAGGTCAACCAACGGTAATTGGGATTGATAAATACTTGGATTTACCTGTTCCTATCAATGATCCTGAAGGTAGAAAGGAACTAGTTAAAGCCATGGGAAATGCGAAGAATGTTGTTAATGCCACATTAGAATCGGTCAAAAAAGGTAAAGCTGGAGTGGCTCTAGCTAAGGACTTAGTGAATGTTAGCACCGGTGGATTTGTGAATCTGCAAACCGACGGCGGCAGTTTAATTGTGCGGCGGGTTCTATTGGTGGGAAATGAGGCTTCTTTTGCATTTATTATTGCGGATAAATACCTCGCCAAACATGGCACAAAACCCGACCAACAAATTAAATTCGATCCTAAAAGTATTACATTTACCGCAGGCAAGCAACTAATTCCTCGTATTACGAAAAACTACGGACCCTATCGGGGCGAGGACACTTCCGCTTATCAAACAATGCTACTTTATCGCGGTAAACCCTATAGTTTTGAGCGGGTATCAGCATCAGCAGTTCTAAATCGCGCCATAGATCCTCAAGTTTTTAAAAATCGCATTGTCTTAATTGGTGTGATGACGGAAAGTGTGCCGGATCGGCTGCCCACTCCCTATAGTGAATCCGGTGAAGTGATGTATGGCGTAGAGATTCACGCCAATATTATCAGTCAGTTAGTAGCCGCCAGTTTGGATCAACGTCCATTTATTCAGGTGATGTCCGAAAATTATGAAGTCATCTGGATTATTGCATGGACTATTTTAGGTGGTTTAATTGCTGGAATTTGTCAAAATGCCGCTAAAAATATTATTATTCTTGGGCTTTTGAGCGGCACGTTATTTGCTACGGGTTGGGGCAGTTTCTTAATTGCTTGGTGGTTGCCTATTCTGCCTTCTCTCATTGGCGTTATTACCGCTAACGTGTTGGTGATGGCTTATAAATTAGCAATTCAACAATCAGAACGGAAACTACTCATGGGATTATTTTCCCGCCATGTGTCTAAGGAATTAGTGAATATCATTTGGGACAATCGGGAACAGTTCCTAAGGGATGGACGCATTGCAGGGCAAGAGGTTTATGTCACGGTTTTATTTACGGATATGCGCAATTTCAGCACTGCTGCCGAAGCCCAACGCCCCGGGGAAACCCTCAACTGGTTAAATAACTATTTAGGAACCATCGCCACAGAAGTTCTCAATCATGGGGGCATGGTGGACAAGTACATCGGTGATGCAGTGATGGCGGTTTTTGGTGTACCAATTCCCCACTATTCCGAAGCTGCTTTTGATAAAGATGCCCAAGACGCAGTGACTGCCGCCCTTGCCATTGCCCGTAAATTAACCGAAATGAATAATCTTTGGGTTTCTCAAGGTTTGCCGGAAGTAGTCACAGGTATCGGCATCAATTCGGGAATTGTGATTGCAGGTAGTTTAGGTAGTGCGGAGCGTTTGGAATATTCCGTTTTAGGGGATACGGTCAATATTGCGGCCCGTCTCGAAAGTTTTAATAAAGAAGTCGATGGCGGTCCCCATCATATTTTGATTAGCGAAGAGACTCTACGGCGTTTGGATAATAAATTTAAAACAGAACATGTTGGCTCCTATGCCCTCAAGGGAAAAGTACAGGAAACCAATATCTATCGTGTGATGGACGAGCAGACCGAACCCATTACAGAATCGATTTTAGAAGTTCCCCAACAAAATCCCAGTTTAGGGATGAACCTAACTCAACCTCAACTTAGTTGTGCTGAATCCCATCAAAACTAAGTGGGGAGTCATCCCGAAAAAGTCACCCCGAAAAAATATTCGCCGAAGATAGACAAGGAGCCTAAGAGGGTGTTTGGGAAGTCTGCATATTCGCTAAAAACAATGATTGATCCCCCCTAGCCCCCCTTAAAAAGGGTGGAAAAGACTCAAAAAGTCCCCCTTTTTAAGGGGGATTTAGGGGGATCAAAACTTCTCAAACACGCTCTAAGCCCCTTGCCGCATCTAATTAGTTAATCACTCAGTTAATTACCTAGTTGATTACCGAACCAAAACAAGTCGCACCTAGACCGCTACAGCCATCGGACGCTTAATTACCACTTCATCAATCAAGCCGTATTCCTTCGCTTCTTGGGCAGCCATAAAGAAATCACGATCCGTATCTGCGGCAATCCGTTCCAAAGATTGTCCAGTATGGAATGCCAACAAATCATTGAGGCGATTCTTATGATAGAGAATCTCTTTAGCCTGAATCTCAATGTCTGTCGCTTGACCCTGAGCGCCCCCAAGGGGTTGGTGAATCATGATCCGCGTGTGGGGCAAAGACATCCGCTTACCTTTAGTTCCGGCTGCCAACAAAAACGCCCCCATACTCGCGGCTAAACCGACGCAGATAGTGGACACATCAGGGCGAATATGTTGGATCGTGTCATAGATTGCCATACCCGCCGTGACCGAGCCACCAGGGGAATTAATGTACAAGAAAATCTCTTTTTCGGGGTCTTCAGCTTCGAGGAACAATAACTGCGCCACCACTAGGTTAGCTACAGTGTCATCAATGGGCTGCCCCAAAAAAATGATTCTTTCCCGCAACAAACGCGAGAAAATATCAAAAGCTCGCTCGCCGCGACCAGATTGTTCGATGACGGTAGGAATCATAATGGTTTTGTGGAGATAATTTGTCTATTTTACTCAGGTTTGATCCTAGTTAGTACTCAGCCTAGCCGCCCTATGTTAGCCGTGAATGCCGTACCAATCATCTCAGTTCATCCCCATATCATGGGACAAAGAGGACATATTTATAAATTAATTACGAATTAACTAAGTCAAGGCTGACTTTTAAGCGATTTAATGGGCTACGGTGGTCAATGATATGGTCATGTTGGAGTCGTCCCACCACAATCCCGCCGTGAATGCCCAACCGTGCCGCAAATGCAACCACAGCGGCTTCATCGGTCAAACTAGGTAATTCGGCATCATAAATCTCAGGGATTAAGATTTGTCGCGCCCATTGATTCGCTTCAGTTTCGATCTCAGACTCCAAATCCTCACTCCCGCCAGTGTCATCAAGGAAAATATCTTTTTTACTGTGGAATAAAATATGTGCCGCCTCATGGAAAAACGTAAACCAAAACCGATCATTTTGCTTACCATACAAAGAAACCTGAATTAGCGGCTTATGGGGAGTCAGCCACCGTGCCACGCCACTGGTATGAGCGCCCGGAATCCCTGGCACGATAGCAAAAACTACCCCCGCTGCGGCACAGAGTTCTCGGAGTTGGGGCATGAATTCTGCTGGCTCTAAACAGGTCAGTTGTCGGATTTGCCTGAGAGCTTGCTGGAATTTGGCTCGGTTGTAGTGGGGTAAATTAGTTTTTTGCCCAATAATCTCCCCTAAACGGAGCCATGCCGTAATTGCCCCAAGATCGCTAGGGCGTTTACTACTACGGCGAAATGCCAACTGTTTACCGCCATAATAAGTTTGCCAATTAGTCGGTTCCGCCACCCCAAAAAATTGCAATAAATCCTTAACTACTTGGGGTTTATTTCTCTGATCTAACCGTCGTTTGGGGATTGCCCCCTGAGCCATCAATGCCTTGACTGGTATTTGGTCTAACCAAGGAGTCCAAGTTTGGAGTTTTTCTTTTTCAGCTAAATAAACTAATTGGGCTTGGTATTGTGCTTCCCGTTGCAGCCAGAAATTGGCAGTACTACCTAAAACCCGTGACAACTTCTGGGCAGATTCGTCAGTAATCGGCACTTTAGCCGCAATTAACTGACTAACGTGTTTTTCGGTATAACCTAACCGCTGTGCTAGATCAGATTGATTCCAGCCCAGTTCTTCCAGGGCATCAGCAATGGTATCTCCGGGGGGAGATGCCCAATCTGGGGTAAAGGGGCGATAGGGATCAGTCATGGTAATCTCCAACAAATACAATGCAGATCTCGGTTACCTTAAACCAATCAATACTCCCATCTTCATTTTGGGGTATGGGATCATTGCTAGACACAAACACAAGCCGGATACCATCCTTAACTTCTAAGGAAAATTGACCAGCGCGATTGCCTTTTAGGGGATGAGGATTCCCATAAGCTAGATCTTGGACTGTAGCCACTGCGTAGAGGTCAGCTAACCGTGCTGCTAGTTTTTTGGCACAGGGCTGTCCTAGCTTTTTGGTTGCGACTCTTTGCTCTTCGCATAGCTGACGGAGTTTGTCTGTTTGGAAGGTAACTTTCATGCTCTTATAGATTAACTTTATTTTACCAAATTGGTAAAGAATTAGTTACTAAATCAGTCTAGGCAATAAGATGGATCTTATAATTTACATTTTATAACTGCATTGTGATTGCAGTTAGTTACCAAAATGAATACCGGAACCACTGCGGAAATTTCCCAACGGTTGCTAGAGAATTTTGAACCGGATCTGTTGCCTACAATCTTTCAACTGGCAAGACCAGAGCCATAGTTGGGCATAATTATTTACGGTGGGCAAACCATCAGTCATGCTGCCCTATCATTCGAGAAATAGAAAATAAATAAGAAAAAATAAATAAGAAAATAAATAATTTATTGCAACCTGCCGAATCAATACCGAATAACTGCCGAATAGATATGGACTACACTAAAATCATGAACACTGTGCCTAGATTTGTGCTGAGATTCCGTCAAGATTGGATCGTAGGTCTTTGGGGTATTAGCTACGGACTGGTGCTTACCCTATGTTTTTGGCTGTGGTTGACTCCCCCCGCATGGGCAAACAATCCCGCCGAGGTGATGCAGATGCTAAATACCCGTACCTGTATGCGGTGCGATCTATCCGGCGCTAATTTAGTGGTCAAAAAATTAGATCGGAGTCAATTGTTGGCTAGTGACTTCCGCCAAGCTAACTTACAAGGAACCAGCCTGCGGTTTTCTAATCTCAATCGAGGCAAGTTTAATCAAGCTAATTTGTCAGGGGCAAATCTCAGTTACAGTCTGTTGCGCTTGGCAGATCTGCGGGGAGCAAATCTCAGTTATGCCAATCTGACTGATACCGACCTTTCAGCAGCTATCACCGATGAAACCACGAATTTTAACCATGTAACGTTCTGTCATACGACGATGCCCGATGGTCAGGTGCTTGATAGGGATTGCCCTTAATTTGTGTCAGAGCTTAAATTCTTAAATTGGTATCAGGGCTTAGTTTCGGGGTATGGTCATCGTTGAGACTGGCTTTGACCTATGGGTACTATGGGATAAACCCTAGATAAGTTTTAGGTAAGTTTTGGCTGGCTTTCAAGGATAGTTTGCTAAGATCAGCCTCTAATCCTGCTAGATTAACTCTAAGCTTACGCTTTGAATGTTTGCGTTTTGAATCGCCTGTCCTAAAACTCTATCTGCTCTAAATCAATTACTCTAGCAATTCCTTTAGAAATTGCTTTAGAAACTGTTCTAGAACCATTTTCATTCCTATTCCCCTTTCAATCAAACCTTTCAACTAGCCCTTTCAACCAGCCTTAGTTATGGACAACACCCTAGATACTCACGCCATGCGCCGCAATCTGTTGCAGTCCCCCAATTACTTCCGGCGGGGCTTCGGACACAAGGATGCCGCAGAAACCACCATGAATTCTGAGTATCACAGTGATTTGATTCAAACGATCCGCGATCAAAACTATGTCTATACCCAAGGGGATGTGACGATTTATCTAGCGCAATCCTTCGGGTTTTGTTGGGGGGTAGAACGGGCGGTGGCAATGGCGTATGAAACCCGCACCCAATTTCCCACCGAGCGCATTTGGATCACCAATGAAATTATCCATAATCCCTTGGTAAACGAACGCCTGCGCCAAATGAACGTGGAATTTATTCAAACCGTTGATGGTCAGAAAGATTTTTCGGGAGTGGGTCAGGGCGATGTGGTGATTTTGCCTGCTTTTGGCGCAAGTGTCCAAGAAACTCAGTTACTCGATGCCCAAGGTTGCACCATTGTGGATACCACTTGTCCTTGGGTGTCCAAAGTCTGGAATAGCATCGAAAAACATAAACGCGCCGATGTGACTTCCATTATTCACGGCAAATACAGCCACGAAGAAACCATTGCCACCAGTTCCTATGCCAATCGCTATTTGATTGTGCTAAACATGCAAGAGGCAGAATATGTGGCTAACTACATCCTCAACGGTGGCGATCGCGACGAGTTTCTGCACAAGTTCCGTAAAGCCATGTCAGCGGGATTTGATCCTGATCTACACTTGACGCGGGTGGGTGTCGCCAATCAAACCACAATGCTTAAAGGGGAAACCGAAGCCATCGGCAAGTTATTTGAACGGACGATGATGCAAAAATATGGCGTAGCTAATTTGAACCATCACTTTTTGGCATTCAATACCATTTGTGATGCCACCCAAGAGCGTCAAGATGCGATGCTAGAAATCGTGGATCGCCCGTTGGATTTGATGATTGTCATTGGTGGGTATAACTCTTCCAACACGACCCACTTACAAGAGATTGCCATTGAACGGAACTTACCTTCCTATCACATTGATACCGCTGAAAGCATTATTTCTGCTACGGAGATTTCCCATAAACCCCTGGGTCGCGGGGTAGAAATTGCCCACAACTGGTTACCTACGGGCAAAATCGCCATCGGGATCACTTCTGGAGCTTCTACCCCTGATCGGGTAGTTGAGGAAGCAATTTTAAAAATTATTGCCCTCCGCAGCAATTAATCCAGTCTGAATAATCTAAATCTAGTCTTCAACTTCGCCCCGCTGTACTTTGGGTGGAGGATTGTCTCTAAGGCAAGCCATGACGATTTGACCTCAAACTGCTGGCTTGCCTTGGTATTTTGTTAAATGTGCTGTTAAATGCTGTTAACTTTGATTTCTCAATCATGGGTTAACTTTAGAGCATCATCTGCTATAATGTGGCGACGATTAAGGCTTTAGCTTAAGCACTTAAGCAATGAATGCGGGGAATTAGCTCAGTTGGTAGAGCGCTGCAATCGCACTGCAGAGGTCAGGGATTCGAGTTCCCTATTCTCCATTATTTGGATTAGTTTGTTTTTTGGATTGATTTAGTTCTGATCTTGGCAGTAGAGATTTTTTCTTTTCTCTACTGACTTAACGACTTGCATAAGTCCAACCACGATTCCCAATGTATCGATAGCATAAGTAATATTAATAAATTTTGCATATCCTTAACATCAACTGCATACTTATTCACAGTCAGATCGATAATAAACACCTAGTACCTTTCCACGGAGATCAAAACCAGTATGAACCAAGAGCAAAAGCCCACCGTAATCGTTACCGGCACTTCTTCGGGGGTTGGGCTGTATGGCGCTAAATCACTGGCTGCTAAAGGTTGGCACGTTGTGATGGCCTGCCGTGATTTGCTCAAAGCCGAAAAGGCCGCCACGGCTGCGGGCATCGATCCTCAAAATTACACCCTGATGTATCTCGATCTGGGTAAGCTAGCCACTGTGCATCAGTTTGTGAATAACTTCCGTGCCTTGGGTCGTTCTTTGGATGCGTTGGTCTGCAATGCGGCAATTTATATGCCTCTGCTCAAAGAACCGCTGTTTTCCCCCGAAGGTTACGAGTTGACCATGACCACCAATCATTTAGGGCATTTCTTGCTCTGTCGGTTGTTGATCCCAGATCTGCAAAAGTCTACCTATGAAGACCGCCGTGTGGTGATTTTGGGCACTGTGACCCACAACCCTGATGAATTGGGTGGCAAGATTCCCCCTCAGCCTGATCTCGGTAACCTAGAAGGTTTTGCAGCAGGCTTCAAAGCACCGATCACTATGGCTAACGGTAAGGAATTTGAACCAGTTCGCGCTTACAAAGAAAGCAAGGTGTGTAATATCCTAACGATGCGGGAACTACACCGCCGCTACCACGAATTTACTGGGATTACCTTCACTTCTTTCTATCCTGGTTGTGTGGCTGATACCCCCTTATTCCGCAATCATTACCCCTTGTTCCAAACCATCTTCCCTTGGTTCCAGAAGAACATCACTGGCGGTTACGTTTCCCAAGAATTAGCTGGGGAGCGTTTGGCAATGGTGGTAGCCGATCCAGAATACAAGCAGTCTGGGGCTTACTGGAGTTGGGGCAACCGTCAAAAGAAAGATCGTAAGTCCTTTGTGCAAACCGTTTCCCCTCAAGCACGGGACGAAGAACGGGCGGAAAAGGTCTGGGTCTACAGTTCTAAATTGGTGGGTGTGGCTCCCTAGTCTTTCTAAAGTCAAAGTTTCTAGAATTGAATCTTTCTAGGACTTTTCTAAAAAAATAGATCCCCGCTTTCTCTAGGAGGTGGGGGATCTGGATTTAGAAAAATTCAAATAATATTCAAATAATTTAGAAAACAAAACCCAGAAAGTAAAACACAGAAAGTGAAACTTAGAAAACAATCGAAATGAATCCCCATCAGGAAACCCTCAACTAGGCTTTTCTAAATTGGGACTTTCTAAATTGGTCTCTTCTAAATTGGGCGTTTCTAAATCACAATATCTGGCAAAAGTTCTGTCAAAAACAGTTCTGCCAAAAACTATGAAGCAACCTTAGCGGCATTAGCTGCCAATGCTTCACGCAGGCTACGCACCACCGCAATCATTGCCACCATGTCAGTTAATTGATTCACCGCAGAACCCACACCCACGCCAGCCGCACCAGCCGCGATCGCCATAGGCGCAGTTACGTCAGTTAAACCAGAGGCACACAATACAGGCACATCCACCGCACGACTAATGGCATGGGCAGCGGCTAAGGTAGGAGCGGCTTTTTCGATGAGACCCAATACACCACTGTGGGTAGGAGCAGCGCTGGTACTGCCTTCAGTTTGGATGATGTCAGCACCAATGGCGACCAACTGCTCCGCCAATGCCACCTGTTGATCTAAAGGCAAGGTGTGGGGCACGGTGACGGACAGGGCAGTATTAGGCAACAAGGCGCGGGTTTGCCGAGTAATTTCTAGCACTTCTGCGGCAGAAAAAGTTTTTCCTTGGGCATAGAAGCGGTCATAGTTGCCAATTTCGACTAAATCAGCACCATGTTCCACCGCTGCTAACAGTTGCGCAGGTTCCACAGCAGAAACACACACTGGTAAGCTACTATTAGCCTTAGCCAAAGCAATGAGCGTTGCATCTGCGGCAATGTCCACAAACGTGGCTCCACCTAATTCAGCAGCGCGGACCACCATCTGCACATTTTGGGCATCAAAGTTTTGGATGCCGCTGATGATCTTGAGGGCGCAACCACGGCTGAAAGCGTTTGCCAAAGAGAGGGGTAAGCGATTGGAGCTAGTCATAGGGTTTCTAGTAAAATCCAAACAGTTCTTGTTGTTATCAATCTTGTGGTTAATTGTAGTGGCTATCGTGGCTTTGCCGTCGTTTTTCGGTAAGATTTGGCTGGGTATGGCGCAATTTGTAGCAAATTAACCATCAATCTTATTAACTATTATTAATTCTGGATTTAATACTGGACTTACTTATGCGGGCGATCACCAATCCAAACGAACCAAACCAGAAGCCAAAGGCTCCTCAGTCACCCCGACCCTGGCGCAAGTGGGTTAGTCTGCTGGTGGCTATCGCCCTGGCATTTTACCTAACTGCTTGTGGCGAGAGTGAACCAAAGGCTAAAACTGATACGCCAGTGGCAACGCCGACTAAGGTTACAGAAGTTGCTCCGCCCATTGCCATCCAAAAGTTAGCGCGGCAGATGGAAAAATATGAGCCGAAGTTGTCGATCCTCAGCCCTAAATCCGATGAAATCTTGACGAGCAATGAAGTGTCAGTCAAGTTTGCGATCCAAAATCTCCCTATTTTCAAATCAGGTTTAGGGTTGGGACCCCATGTCCATGTTGCCCTCGATAGTCAAGAGTATCAAGCGGTATATGACATTAATCAGCCGATTGTGTTTGATCACCTTACCCCTGGAACCCATACACTAAGAGCTTTTGCCTCCCGTCCTTGGCATGAAAGTTTTAAAAATAATGGTGCTTATGCTCAGCTAACGTTCCATGTGCTGACTAAGACCAATGAAAATACCCCTGATCCTAAGTTACCCCTGTTGACCTATAGTCGCCCCGTGGGAACCTATGGCGCAGAACCGATTATGTTGGATTTCTACCTGCATAATGCACCGTTACACCTTGCTGCCCAATCTGATACGAAGGTGGGTGATTGGCAGGTCAGAGCCACCCTCAACGGACAGACATTTACGTTTGACCAGTGGCAGCCCGTCTATCTGAAGGGTTTCCGTCCTGGGCAAAACTGGGTGAAATTAGAGCTAATTGATACGAATGGCGCGTTAATTCCCAATGTGTTCAATAGTTCTGCCCATGTGATTAACTATCAGCCTGGTGGTCAGGATACTTTGGCGAAGTTAGTCCGAGATGAATCCATTACTGATCTTGAATCTGTGGTGAATCCTGACTATGTGCCCCCTACGCCAACCCCAGTTCCTAGCCCCATTGTCAGTCCAGTTCCTAGTCCCGCTGCTAGTCCTGTAGCTTCCCCAGCGGTAACTACTCCAGTAACTACGACGACTACGAAGGCAGTTGCTCCCGTAGTTGTACCGGTGGTTGTACCTGTGGCTCCCGCAGCAGTCAGTAGTCCCGCAGCGACAACTCCAGCCGTCCCAACTGCCACCCCTGAGCCAACCGCTACCCCGCGTAAGAAAGTCATTCTCCGTAAAGCTACCCCTGTAACGCCTGCGGTTGAAGCTAAATCTGAGGCTAAGCCTGCCCCAGTTACCCCAGTTAAAACCCCTGCGAAAAACCCTGTGGTCCCTGTAGCAACCCCAGCGGCTAAGGTTGAGGTAAAGTCTGCCCCAGTCAAACCAGCGGAACCAGTAACTGCGCCTAAGACAGAACCCAACGCTGATGTAAAATCTACCGCTAATCCTGTGATTGTGCCGGTGAAGGTTGCGCCTCCAGCCAAAATCGAAAAGGTGGAAGTTAAGGAAGTGAAGCCAGTGACTGCTCCTGTAGCTCAGCCAGTGGTGAAATCTGCCCCAGTCAAACCCGCAGTAGTTAAGCCGATTGTCGCTAAACCTGTGGCTAGTCCGGCTAGTGATAACGCTTCCAAAGCTTCTACCAAACCTGATGCTAAAGCTGCCCCTGAGTCTGAACCCAAAGCCACCCCTACGCCAAAAGCTGCCCCCGTTTTAACCACCAAGCCTAAGTTGGAATTTAAGGTGGAAAAGCGTTCTGAATTTACTCCTGCACCCAAGTCTGAGGCTCCGGTTCAGGAAACTGCTAAGAAGGAAGCCCCTAAGGTTACGCCATCCGCTGATGTTACTCCAGTAAAACCTGGTAACACCAATTACTTTTGGGAACAGTTACAGCAGCGTCTGCATCCAGAATCAGCGGCTAAATAGAGGGTATTCCTATCGGGAAATCAACTCAACAAGCAGTCAATCAATAATCTAATCAAATTGCATCAAATTTAATCAATTGATGAGAAAGGGGGCATATAACCCCCTTTTTTTTGTGTGAATTTTTTAGCGTGAAATGGTTGATGTAGTGATTTATGGAGAATCAAAATTCAAGGGAGTTTTGGTGAATTCCTAATCACTGATAGCATTCATTAAGACATCAGCCAAACTCATATCTTCCAAATCGTTAAATGTCACTGTGTCACAGATATCAAACTTAGCTCCCACTCCTTGCAGTTGGTCATCTAGGGCTTGGAGAAACTTAGTGGCTTGGGAGTCATTACCCACTTGGATAAAAGAAATTGCTAGTTCTTCATCCCGTTCCATGCGCTGAGTAGCTTTAATGATTACTTCAAAAACTGCCTTGCGATCATCTGGTTCGCCATCGGTAATCACTAAAATAGTTTCACCATTGGGTTTAGCTTGTCCAGAGGCTTTGCGGCTAAAGTAACTATTCAGAGCGTCTTGTAACACTGCGGCTAGGTTGGTTGTGCCTGAGGGATCATTTTCCTGAAAGATTTGGACAACTTTCGCTGATGTCACATCGTCATAGCGTTTGAACCGACTAGCGAAAAGGTAGATTGTAATGCCATCGGGATCGAACTGTTCGCATTTACGGGCTAGGGCGACTGTGGATTCTTCGGCAACTTGCCAGCGGGTTTTGCCACCAGGTTGATCAGGAGTGGACATACTGCCGCTCTTATCAATAATTAAGGTGTAATCACGATCTTTCATGTTTAGCTTTGCCTTGGTTAACTATTGATTTGATAGGGAATAGATTTTCATGGTAGCTATTATAGTTGCAAACACAAACGTGCTGCTGGAATGCCTGACTATCTTAGATTAATAACTAGTTTTATCTAGATGAAACATCAAAATTATTAAAAAAGATTATCGAAGTTTTAAAGATTATAAAATTTCTGTTGAAAAAATTGACATGCCTGTTAGAATCCCCATCAATAATTCTGATATGACTTGAGTTAATGTCAGATCAGCTACGGCAGGTGTTATCACCAATCATCGTAACTTATTCGCTATTACGCAATAATCATGAATAAATCTTCTTGGTATAGCTTGGCATTGTCAGTGGGCGTTTCTATAGCTACTGTTTCCTGTACCCCTGCGGCTCAGCCCCCAACAGCAACTTCATCCCCAGCAGCACCTGCGACTTCATCACCAGCAGCAGCCGCTAGTCCTCCCAAGACTACTGCTGCTGCCAGTACTCCCAATGCGAAGCCATCTGAGCCTGCTTCCTCTGCTGCCAAGCCATCGGGGGCAACAGCGCCTACCACCGCTGCTAATAAGCCCAAAGATAACGCACCTGATGTAGTGCAAATCGCCGTTATTAATAATAGTGGTAAAACCCTGAAAGCGATTTTCATGGCTCCTCCTAGCAAAGACGTTTGGGGTGAAAACGAGCTTACAGCGCCTATTCCCGATCGCGAAAAGGCAGAGTATGAGTGGAAGCGTTCCGACTATAAAGGTGCTGAAGCAGGATGTATCTTTGAAATTAGAGCGGAATATGATGACGGTAAATCTGCCGAACTAGATCCCATTGATCTTTGCAAAACTCCCGTGATCAACTTAAAATAACTACGTTGGTGATGAACGGAACTGGCATGGAATTCAACTCCAGTTCCGTCTTGCTCATTTGCGAATCCAACACATTAAAAAAACTGTAACTAGTTGATTGTGACTACTTGATTGGTTAAAGCCGACTGCTCTGCCGCTACTGCCACTTCCAAGGAATGGAGTATATCCGCAGGCTTAACATACAAACTGCCATCAGCAAATAGATAATCCAATACATTAGCCGTATCTTTCTTAAATAAACCTCTGGTGGTCCCTGCATCTAGTTCCAGATCCCCTTGTGCCGTGCGGAGTGTACCTTTATCGCCACTGAACCACAACCCGCCACTACTGCCCTGCACTTCCATAATTCGTTCCGGTTTCCAGAAGTATTCCCCTTTGCTATAGCTCACATCGGCTAAAACTCCATTCGCAAACTGTAATTGAGCATTACAGACACAGGCGCGATAGCGTTTTCCATCGGGTGCTAGTAAAACTCCATCAGAACTAACGCCAATGTAACGCACCTGACACGATACCTGACGCACTTGCCCCCACAGCACAATTAGCCGATTTAACCGTGACACTGCCGCCACCAAAGGAAAACCAAATAATTCCGGTTGATAAGTCCACTTGTCAGGGGCAGGGGTTTGGGGTCCTTGGGTGGCATATCGGGCATAGATGGGAACACCAATCTGGGGCAAATGTTCCACGACGAGGCGATGCACCCCACCTAAAAGCTCAATATGTTCCACATGGAGTAATAGGTCTTGACTCTGGGCTAAGGCAATCAGATTTTTTGCCGTGGCAATATCAAAGGCAAGGGGATATTCGACAATGACGTGTTTTCCCGCTCTGAGGGCTTGCTCTGCCACCAAACCATGATCCCGATTCACATTGCAAATTACCACCAAATCCACGTCGGGCTGGGTCACCAAAGCCGACCAATGGGGCAATGCCACTGCGCCAAATTCCGCTGCAATGGGTTGGGCAGCGGCAAGATTTCCGGCAATGGCTGTAACCACAGTGCGGGGATCTTCGTGGAATAAACTAGCCCGCAATTTTGCCACAAACCCACTACCAGCGATGCCCACCCGTAAAGGATTAGACTCGTGGCGCAGGTGCCGTAAATTACTCAGGGTTAATGGGGCGAAGTTTGCTGTATCGGTCACGGTTTTGGAGTGTAGGAATTAGATGTTAGGGATTTGTTAGAAAGTAAAACTATTTTTTATTTTTCAGAAAGTATTTGAGAAGTATTTAAAAAATCAGTAAATCAGATCTAGTAATACTTGACGCTGGTTAAGTCCAGAGGGCAACAGCTAAAAATAATAAATCAACAAAAATCGTGCCTAAAACTGCTCCAGCAAATGCCCAACGCCCTAAACTGCGGGTTTGCATTGCCCAACTGCCCAGAGCCACCAGTACAAACCCTAAACCCAGAGCTAAACCCAAGCCCCAAGGGGTCACCACTTGCGCCAAGGCATCGTTGAGGATAGTACGCACCAAATTGGTATTAGTTTCCGCCATCATCAACGCTCGCCAATGGGGAAACAAACCCACCACCGCGAAGTAACCATCGGTGACCGCTGTGCCTAGCAACGATCCTAAATAAAAATATGCCCCAATATGACAATCAGCTTCGGGGGTATAACGTTCTTTATAGTCGCTATGCCAAGGATGATCGCTGTTAACCAAAATATACCGACGATACAGGGCATAGATCGCCCAAGGCACACCCACCGCCTCAACGGGCACATGCCAAGTGGGATCAAACCGCAGCCAGCCCCAATATAAAGAACCACCCAACCAAGTCAGGCTAAAACCCCAAAGCAAATCACCCCAAATCCGGCGGGGCAAAGATTCACGCCACTGGCGGCTTAATGACAACCAGCCCCAAGTCAAAATCAGGCTTAGCCAAGGAGCAAAGCGCACTAAAGGAGCTTCAAAAAATACTGGGACAGATACTAAAAATAATGCCGCACCCCACATTTGCCAGACTTTCGCCCAACTAGAAATCCGGCTGAGCCAAGCCGCCCCCACAGAAGGAGCAAACCGTTGTCCTAAGCCTTGACCTAGCCCATAGGACAGCACATTTGACCAACGATTCCCTAGGGGATTTAGTAGCCCCTGGTGGGTGGTTTGGTCGGTTTCTAGTTCGTGTAAAGGGGATGGGATAAGATTTTTAGTAATAGTTTGGGAAACAGTAGATTCTGAAGACGACTGGGCAGAGGATAAGTCTACCGAGGTGTCAGCGAGGAAAGACAAAGTTTTTTTAAAGTTATGTTAACTAATCCTGTTATGGTAGCAAACACTTTCCTGATTTGTCAGACTACCTTTAGGGGTAACTTATCCGCCCTAGGACATAATCACCGTGAAGTATGACCGTCAAGTAGGTTCATGAAAAACAATTACAAAATCATGGATAAAATCACGCAATCGTAAAATTTTTGGGCTTGTATGCTGGTATATAGCTGATTTTTAGACGACTATGATAGATTTCTGGGGGCAGCTTCACCTTAGCTGATTCATCTATCTTTAGTTGTAACCTTCCGTAAATCAATGGCAGAAATTCCACCCCAATTTAGTGATTCTCATCCAGAAGACGAGCAAAGTAATGATCAAAATCACGCTCAAGATCCCCTTGCAGTAATTCCCATTGGTAAGCGCCTTAAGGAACTAGCATGGGTTTTTACGAAATTGGGAATGATCGGTTTTGGTGGTCCTGCGGCTCATATTGCCATGATTGAAACCGAAGTAGTGACCCGTCGCCGTTGGCTGACCCGTGAAGTGCTATTGGATTTACTCAGCATTACGAATCTATTACCAGGTCCCAATTCTACGGAATTAGTGATTCACATTGGTTTATTGCGGGCGGGATGGCGGGGGCTGTTGGTGGCAGGAATTTGTTTTATTTTGCCAGCGATGATTTTGGTATGGGGCTTGGCTATTGGCTATGGGCAATATCAAACTGTGCCACAGGTGGCGGCAATGTTCTATGGTGTGAAGCCCGTTATCATCGGTATTATCGCTAATGCAGTGTGGAAGTTAGGCAAGTCAGTGTTTAAACGGCGGCTGATGGTTGTGATCACAGGATTAGTGCTGGCGCTGGTATTAATAAAGGTTCACGAGGTTCTGGTTTTAATTGTGGCGGGTTTGTTGTTGGTGATTTGGGAAAGATACCGCGATCATCAGTCATCTTCAAGGAATCTCAGAGAATCAATTCCTGTTATCCCTGAAATCTCTTCCCAATCTAACCTAACAAGTTCTCAAAATAACTATAAAAACAATTACACCAAGTATGCCCCTTGGTTGGCTTTGCCAATTTTGCCCCTCGGCTTATTACAACCAATCACGAATTTTGCCTCCCGTCCTGAAGCGTGGGTTGTATTTGGGATTTTCCTGCAAATTGGTTTTGTGTTGTATGGCGGTGGTTATGTACTGTTCGCATTCTTACAGCAGCAATTAGTAGAACGCAGTCACTGGCTCACCAGTCAGCAGTTAATCGATGCCATTGCTATCGGACAATTTACTCCGGGACCGTTATTTACTACAGCAACATTCATCGGCTATTTACTCGCTGGCCATACAGGCGCTATTGGAGCTACCATCGGCATTTTCTTACCGGCATTTATCTGTGTGGGTTTGGTCAGTCCTTTAGTTCCTTATCTGCGGCGTTCCGTAATTACAGGTAGATTCCTGGATGGCGTAAATTGCGGTGCATTAGCCCTGATGATTGCCGTAACTTTCGATTTAGGAGAACAGATTTTAGTGGTGAATAATTCAGCCAGTAGTTTAACCACCGTTATTCTAGGACTAATTACCGTGATCACCTGGTTAATTCTCTATCACTATCCTAAATTAAATTCAGCTTTGTTGGTACTTGCTGGGGCTATCTTTGGTGCAATTTATTGGGGATGATTTATTGGATGATTTATTAGAGGCAATTGGTTGGGTGTAATTTATCAGAACCTCGGCTAATGATTGAATAAAATGATTTAATAATTGGAAGATTATTGCAGAGTAGTTTCTATGTTCCATTGGCTAACCGAACCACTTCAACTTGAGTTTATGCGTCACGCCCTAGTAGCAGCACTGATCGCTGGGGTGAGCTGTCCCATATTTGGCGCGTATCTGGTGGTGCAACGGTTGGCATTATTGGGGGATGTCATGACCCACACCGTCATGCCTGGGGTAGCCCTCGCTTACTTCTGGAAAGTTGATATTTTATTAGGAGCGATGATTTCTGGAGTTAGTAGTTCTTTTATAATTAACTGGTTGCGAGGACAAACCCGAGTTAAAGTTGATTCAGCTATGGCACTAACTTCCACCAGTTTTTTTGCCTTAGGAGTATTACTACTGCATATTTTGCGCATCAATGTGGATTTGCATAGCTTTCTATTTGGTGATTTACTGGGGGTCACAGTTCAGGATCTCTGGCGTACAGGGATTATTATGGCATTACTCTTAGTTGTAGTCAGACTCTGTTATCAGCAACTGTTATTTTATACCTTCGATCCACTGGGGGCAGAAGCGATTGGTTTACCTGTACGCTGGTTATCTTTGGCGATGATGGCAGGAATTGCCCTGACGATTATCGCTAGTATGCAGACTATGGGCGTGATCTTAGTGATTGCTTTGCTGGTGGGACCGAGCATTACTGCTTATCTTTGGGTCAAAGAACTACATCAAATGATGGGATTAGGAGCTTTAATTGGTGGTATATCTAGTTTGGCGGGATTATATATCAGTTATTTCCAGAATCTTCCTTTAGGTCCGGTAATTGTCTTAGTCATCTTTAGTATTTTCTGTATTACTATGATTACCACAATGATTTGGGAACAATGGCTTCGTCAACAAGCAAAATTACGGCGTAATAGTTAAGATTCCTAAATTTGAGATTTCTGGATTTTATTTTATCTAGATTTTATTTTAATTGCTCTTTGGTTGATTTTTTGCCCATCGCATTCATTCCATACAATCAATTACAGACAATCATAGATAATAATAGATTCATAATTATCAATTAACCACAAAATTAATGGCTCAAACTTCTTCTAATGCAGCTCATTTGCTCCAAAATATTTCTATTCCCACTTGGGTTACCCTATCGCGGTTGTTAGCAGTGCCGTTGATGTTGGCGATCATGACAACGGATACTCCCAATCATCGGTTGATTGCCCTGGCAGCATTTTTAATCGCGGCTCTAACAGATTGGCTAGATGGCTATTTGGCGAGGAAGTTAAATCAAATCACTGATTTAGGCAAGATGCTTGATCCTTTAGTGGATAAATTACTGGTGATTGCGGCTCTACTGTTATTTGTGCAATTGGGACAAATTCCAGCTTGGGGGGTGTTTGTAATTTTGGCGCGAGAACTAGTAATCACTGCATGGCGAGGCGCTCCCGTTCCAGCCAGTACTGCCGAAAATCCCCAAGAAACGGCAAAATCTCAGGCAATCATTCCAGCGAGTTTGTGGGGCAAGGTTAAAACTGTGTGGCAAATGGTGGCGATTAGTTGGCTATTTTTACAGTGGCAGGGGGAGCTGTGGTTGTTTTGGGGGGCGGTGGTGATTA
>JBIKNH010000313.1:0-2539 GCA_044358815.1 Pseudanabaenaceae cyanobacterium
TCATGACCCCATCATAATTTTTCTCTCCCACCATCTGCCCTACTCTCGTCATAGCTGTATAAGAAATTGCAATTGGAATCGTCAAAAAGAAACTTGATGTCTGGAGAGCGATTTCATGGGCTGCTAAACTGGAGGTTCCCAACTTTACCATCAGTATTGCCGTAATATTAAACATCGCCAGTTCCATTCCTAACTGAACTGATGTTGGCCATCCAATCTGAAAAATTTTGCCAAATAGCTCTCGATCGAACTCATTCAAATAGCGAAAAAGATGATAATTTCTACTCTGAGGATGGAAATAAATTAGAATAACTGAAGCGAAAAAACTTACCCAATAAACGATGGTAGTTCCCCAACCTATTCCAGCTAAGCCAAGGGCAGGAAAACCTAAATAGCCAAACATTAGTATATAATTTACGGGCACGTTTAACAGTAAAGAAACAACTATAATTACCATGCCAAATTGTGGGAAATTAATAGCAGCAGCAATTTGTTTTAAATATAAAAAACTCAGGACAGCAGGCAATCCCCACAGGACAGTGTGCAAATAGTTTTTTGTTAATAAAACATTGCTTTCTTCTTGACCTAATAAGGGCAAAATAGTGTCATAGTTCCATAGCAAGAGCATAGCGGGTAAGGATAGGGCAACTGCTAGCCACAGTCCCTGACTAGTAATCCGGCTGACTCTATCCAGGTTGTTTGAGCCAAAAGCCTCAGCAACTAGTACACCTCCACCAGTAAGAACACCAAGGCAAAGACATAACATTGTAATAAAAATTACTACACCCAAAGCACCCGCCGCTAAATTTTGAATGCCAAGTAAACCCATCATTACCGAATTCATTAAGGGGATGGCAGTTTCAGCTAATTGAGCACCTGCTAGGGGTACAGCCAATCCCAGACTAACTCGTGCTTCGGTTAAAAGCTCTGACTTAAATTCTGTTGAGGTTATTTCTACCATAAACTTTATATAAATTAGTGAATATTTTGACTAAGGAATGAGAACTATCAGACTTGCAATTCCTACATAATAACCCAAGTTGCTAGTTACATTCCATAATATGTATAGGAATCAAGAACATTCTTTTTGTCCGTTGCAAATCAGCGAACGGACTGTGATATGATTGACCCGAATATATTGTTCACAAATTAAATAACCATCGATCCTAATGTTATTACGATGCAACTCCCACCTATACTCAACGGCGGGTGGCCCATTGTTGGGCACCTTCCACAATTCATGCGTGATAAAGGATCTCTGTTTCACAGAGGTTATCAGGAATTGGGTGATGTGTTTACGGTTAATATACCCAACCCGATCGTAGTTGTTACCGGGAGTGAATACCATCAATGGTTTTTCAAAGAAACTGACAAAAGCTTAAATGTCGCCAAGGGCTATGAAATCCTCAAATATGCGGTCGGGGAAGTATTCTTGACCGCCTCCAAAGAGCAGTACAAAAAGAATCGCCAATTTCTACCGATTATTTTCGCAAAAGAACGTAGCTTGGGCTACTTAAATGCCATCAACCAGGAAGTTGATGTCTGGCTCGATGGGTTAGGGGAGTCGGGCGAGATGGATATTATGGAAGAGATGCCTGTGTTAGCAAGGTATGTTGCTGGGCACGCCTTTGTGGGCGCAAATTTCCGATCTGAATTGGGTGCCGAATTCTGGGCAGCATATTCGGATATTGCCAAATCCTTGAGCGTCATCTTACCCCCTCACTGGCCACTACCTAGATATAAACGGCGCGATCGCGCTCGGGCAAAGATCCGCAGTATTGTAGATCGCCTTTGCCAACAACGTCGTCAAACTCCTGAGGCTTACGATGACTTAATTTCATTGTTACTTAATACGTCTTTGGACGATGGTACTTATATCGACGACCAACAAATATCAAACCTATTGCTGGGTCTGATATTTGCTGGGAGTGATACCACAGCACGGCAATCCGCATGGTGTGTTCTGTTCATTCTCCAACACCCAGACATCTTGGCAAGATTACAAGCTGAAATTGATGTCATCAATGACGACATTGATGCTATGAATCTTAGAAACTTACCATTTATGTTCCAAGTAATTGATGAGACTGTCAGGATGAAACCCTCGGCGGATATGCTCTTGCGGGTCACAGAACAGGAGGTTAAAGTTGGAAAGTATCAAATTCCTGAGGGCTGGCGCGTGATTATCGCGGCTGGAAGTTCCCATTATCTAGACAGCAAGTTTACTAATCCATTTTTGTTTGACCCTGATCGCTTTAGCAAAGAACGCGGCGAAGGCAAAGACCAGTATTCTATTATGGGATTTGGGGGCGGTGGACGTAGATGTCCAGGGATGAACTTTGCTAAAAGTGAGATGGCGATCATGCTTGCCAAATTACTACGCAGGTATGATTTAACCCTGCTCACACCCAATCCCAAGACGATCAGCGTGCTTGGCGGTGCTCCTCGACCATCACCGACGCGCATCAGTTATCAACGAAAAAGTTAACTTTTTTGTCCAAATTCAACTCGGCTACAATGCTGTTGGCATGGAAGTTCG
>JBIKNH010000174.1:0-9175 GCA_044358815.1 Pseudanabaenaceae cyanobacterium
ATTAAACTACGCGCTCAAGTTGTACAAGCAGTCAAAGACTTACAGAAAGAAAATCCTGAATACTCCAGTTCTAGAGAAATTAAGATCAGATATAACGCCAATCATCCAGATGCAATAATTGATTTAGAAATACTGCGAGATTTACTAATTGAATTATCCTCGCCATTAGCGGGATATTTAGGCAGAGTGGAACGCGACGGCAAAAGGTGCGATCAGTTTTATTATTTGCGGGACTTGGCTGGGGATGAGTGATTAATCTTGATTGAGGAATCGAACGCTGGGTCAGAAAGAAGACAAAATGTTATGATAAGAAAGAATTAAGTCATTAAGCTTTACTTAAATGATTAGTCAGAGCCAAATTCAAGCATTTAGCCAACAGATTGTCGAGCAGTTTCAGCCCGATCAGATTATTCTGTTTGGTTCCTATGCCTATGGTCAACCAAACCAAGACTCTGACGTTGATTTACTGGTGATATTGCCATTTGAAGGACTCCCAGTTTATAAAGCGATTGAAATCCGCAGAAAGCTTAAGCCCACTTTCGCACTGGATTTAATCGCTCGAACATCCGAACAAATTCAACAGCGTTTAGAGATGGGTGATTTTTTTATCCAAGACATTCTCCAAAGAGGTCGTATTCTCTATGAAACCAATCACGCAAGAGTGGGTTGATAAAGCAGAAGGCGACTTTGCAACTGCTTTGCAACTGCCCAAAGAGAAATCAATGTTGAAGACAAGCCCAATTATGATGCCGTCTGCTTCCATAGCCAGCAATGCATAGAAAAATACTTAAAAGCCTGTCTCCAGGAAAACAATATTGCCTTTGGTAGAACTCATGACCTAACGAAATTGTTAGATGCATTCTTGACAGTAGAGCCAAGTTGGGGAGATCTGCGAAATATAGATGATTCAAATAAAAAACACAGCTTCGACTTCGCTCAGCTAACATAGACCGAGGACTGAGCGAAGTCGAAGTCTCCTCTACAAATCATTTTAAACAACTATAACCTTGATGAGCTAACAGCTTATGCTGTTGAGTTCCGATACCCTGGCATATCTGCCGACCAAACAATTGCCAACAATGCTTTTTCTGAATGTACTCAGATTCGTCAAATAATACGGCAACATCTAGGAATTTTGTAGCGATCACCTTAGTCCTATACTTCGGGAGAGTTTTCTGATAAATTTTCTGGACGACACCATGAGGCTCTTTCAGCAATTTGGGCATTAACTAAAGTAAAAATGCGAGTTCGAGTTACAGAAGATACTCAAGACACAAAATAACTCCTCGCCAAAACCTCAACCTCCGCGAGATTCGCCCCCAACCCTTGGCGTTCCATTCCATTATTCTCTAGCAACTGCTTTTCTAATAACTGCTTCTCTAAATTTTGCTGATCCGACATAGACACCAAACCAGAATCCAGACCATTAGCACTGGTAATCAAATTTCGGGCTAACTCACAAAAGTGGCGAATTGGTGGAATCTGCAACCGATCCGTCGTCGTCACCAACACAATAGAACGGACAATCTGCGGATAAATCGGACGCACCACCAACTTAGGATCGTCCCGCAGCGTATCTAAAAAAGTTTGCGGCAACAAAGCCACCACTCGCCCCTGTGCCACCACACCCCGAAAGGCATCCAAAGCATTCAACTCAACCACTGCATTCAGCCGTAACTTAAGTTGCTGAAACCGACTAGTAACCAGACGCTGTAACCCATAACCATCTTTAAACACCGCTTGGGGCACATCATCAAGATCTTGCCAAGATAAATGATCCCGCTGGGCTAGGGGATGATCCGCCGCCAACAAAAGCTCTACACTCTCTTCATAGAGATGATCCACCACCATTTCCTGACTACTGTTCAGAAAACTATTTCGCATCACAATGGCAATATCCACCAAACCATCCCGCAACACCTTCAAAGCGCGATCACTGCCCAAAGTCGTCACCCGTAACTGCACCTGGGGATAATTTTGGGTAAACTGCTGCAATACCGGCGGCAACTGATAGGCACAAGCCGAAGGCACCCCCGCCACACAAAGCTCCGTTTGTTTACCCGCCTGCAAAGCACTAATTTCCGTCGTAGCCGTGAGCCAACTTTGGCAGATTTTACGGGCATGGGGTAACAACTTCTCTCCAGCAAGAGTCAGCTTAGCTTGGCTACCACGATGAAACAACGCACCGCCCACCATCATTTCTAAAGCTTGGACTTGGCGGCTTACCGTAGACTGATTTAAATTACAGACCTTCGCCGCCTGTTGGAAACTGCCAGTGTCAGCAATTGCCAAAAAAGCTTGTAGTTGTTCTAAACGCATCGTGAATTAGGGGATAGCTGAGGAAATTAGGTGGACAAATACCGAGAAAAATATACGAAAAGATTTGGCAAACACAAACCGAAATCCCTATATAAAAACCCTACAAAAAACCCTACAAATAAACTGACGGAAAAGCCTGACAGGGAATTTCGCCTAAAAATTATTAATAATCAGGAATTAATCAACAATCAATCACGTACTAATCACGCACTTACGCCATGAGTCACCCATCATTAAGCACCGCGATTAAACAGAAAGCCAAGGAAATCGGTTTTAGTAAAGTTGGCATCACCGCCGCCACATCAGGAGCCGAAGCCCAACACCTCCAAAATTGGTTAGATCAGGGCTATATGGCAGACATGGCATGGATGGCTAACCCAAAACGTCAAGATATTAGTCAAGTAATGCCAGATGTGCGCTCAGTAATTTGTGTCGCACTTAACTACTACACCCCCCATGCCCATAGTAATGATCCCCACATTGGCAAAATTTCCCGTTATGGCTGGGGTCGGGACTATCACAAAGTATTAACCAAAAAATTAAAAATCCTCTCCCAATGGCTGAATAGCCAACCTATCCCCGATGGCATAACGGCTATTACCAGTCGGTATTATGTCGATACCGGACCCATCGCCGAAAAAGCCCTAGCACAACGGGCAGGCATCGGCTGGATTGGCAAACACAGCAACGTCATCAGCCGTGAATTTGGCTCTTGGCTATTTTTAGGAGAGATCCTCACCAATCTAGAACTAGAGTACGACTCCCCCCATACCGAACATTGCGGCACTTGCACCCGCTGCCTCACCGCCTGCCCCACCCAAGCCATCGTTGCGCCCTTTGTGGTGGATGCCAATCGCTGTCTGGCTTATCACACCATCGAAAATCGCGCCGCCACCCTACCGCCAGAAATCACCACCCACCAAGAAAACTGGGTCGCCGGATGTGACATTTGCCAAGACGTATGCCCTTGGAACCAACGATTTGCCCAAGAAACCACCGTGACAGATTTTCAGCCCTTCCCCGAAAATGTCGCCCCACCCTTAACCGACTTAGCACAAATGGACGACACCACCTGGGATCAAAGGTTTACCGGATCTGCTCTCCGACGCATCAAACCCCACCAATGGCGACGTAATGCCACCAAACCGCCAGCCCCCACTAGTGACTAGCCCCAACTATCATTACCAACCACCAGAACCAGCTATTAGCTATTAGTTGTTAGCCATTTAGCCATTATTTATCGAGATTTATCGAGAACAAACTTACTAGTACTAATAAATTTAGTACTAAAGTCATGGCAGCCTATAACAGGCTATTGGTGATGTCATGAATCCTTGACACATCTCATAGAATTTAGCCCCTCAAAGAGCGATCGCCCCAGAGGACCAGCAACGAATCACCAAGCAACACCTAAAAAAGAAGTTATACTGTGATGGAGCCTATTATTACCAGTGATTAGCGGCAACAAGCCCCATGAGCAACCCAACTCCCTACGAAAGACTTGGAGTCAGTGAGGATGCCTCTTTTGAGGAGGTGCGTGATGCCCGTGACCGCATGTTTAGAGACCACGAAGGCGACGAAGCAGCCCAAGAAAAAATCGAAGCTGCCTACGACGCAATTTTGATGGATCGACTACGGGCCCGTAAGGAGGGCAAAATTACCGTCCCTGACCGAATCCGTTTCCCCGAAAGGTTATCCTCAGCATTACCAACCAATACGCCAACCGCCACCAATCGCCGATCCATTAATTGGCTCGGTTGGCTCAATGGTTTGTTGGTACGAGATCAGCCATCCTTGCAAGAAATCGGCATCTCTGGCGGCGTTTTCACCGGCTTGATTGCCTTGAGTGGTTTTGTACCCACCGCTGCCACCACTTGGTTAGCTGTTGGGGTTTTGGCAAGCATTGTCTGGATCGGTCGCAAAGAAAACCGCTATGGGCGAGGAATGCTCCTGTCTTTTGCTGGTGTAGTCGTCGGGGTCAGTATCTCCGCTCTGCTGCTGCAATTGTTGGCTGTAGCAGGGGTGGCAGTGCCTGGATTCCCGTCTCTAGTCCAAACAGCAATGATTTTGTTTGTGATGTGGCTGTGGGCAGCATTCCTGCGGTAATTGAATCCGCCAATATCAAAGTATCTACTACGCATCTACCACACCAGGCTAAACCAGTTCAAAAGCATGGGGTAAATATTCCACCAAGTGTAAGTTGTCATAGGGCATTGGGGGCTTGGTTGGGGAATTAGTTAGAGACAAACTAGTTTGAGGCATATAACCCACTAATGCCACATCAAACCGATGGTGCAGGGGTAGCTTATGTTCAGGGAACTGCTCAGGAAATTCTACGAGAAAACACTGGGCAGCGAGACCAAGTTTTTGTTGCTTGCGGTAGTCCACTGCCAAGCGTCCTTGGGCATCGAGGCTAGATAGTGGGTGATGCCCTTGGCGGGTTTTAACTTCCACGAATATCAGCCATTCAGCATCCCTAGCAATGATGTCGATCTCGCCCCAGCGACAATGCCAGCGGGTTCCCAGAATTTGCCAGCCAGACCCTTGGAGTAACTGCGCCACAAAGTTTTCCCCAGCGATCCCCAACTGGTAGCGGTGATTGTCTTGGTTAGTACGTCCATTCATAACTGAATTTATGGCTGATGGGTGGCGTGCTACTCATCCTGAGGATGCAACTATTGGTTAATTTATACCTACTTGTCCCTTATTTGTGGCCTAAATTATTGGTTTAAATCTTCCCCACTAATTTTCTGGGAACCACCTGGAAATAATCTGGAAGTAATTCAGAAAGTAATCCAGAAAATCAGCCAGAAAACAACTAAGAGAAACATCAAAAATAGTGTAAAAAATAGTTTAAACAGTCCCCTAGCAAATAAACTCATAATAAAGCCTTAAATCAACCCTAAAAAGTTTCCCGTAACTCTTTAAGAAATTAATTTTTAATCAAACTATAAACACCATGTTGCCTAAAGTATTCGCTAAATCTGTAATCACGGCGCTAGTTGGTCTAGCTTTTTGGTGTACCAGTCTTTTGGGCACTGGCACGGGCGCTGACATTGCCAGTAACAGCTTTCTAGTGGCTCCAGTTTGGGCGAATAACTATCAAAAAGCCTTACTCGAAGGAATCGACTTCTCCGGCAAGTCACTACAAGGCTCACGGTTCAACGAGTCAGACCTACGGGACACCAAATTTATTAACACTGACCTCAGTGGCATCAGCTTCTTTGCCGCCAATATGATCGGCGCAGACCTCACCGGCGCAAATCTCAGCTTTAGTACCCTAGACATGGCGAAAATGGATCGGGCAAACTTAACTAATGCAGTCTTAGAGGGAGCATTTGCCTATGGTGTGACGTTCAAGAAAACTATTATTGACGGGGCTGATTTTACCGACGTAGACCTGCGTGAGCCAGTGCGGTTGCGCCTGTGTCAGGTTGCCCAAGGCGTTAACCCTACAACCGGACGAGCCACCCGCGATACCTTGGGCTGTGAAGATTAACTAAAAATTAACTCAAGACTAACTGCGGAGTGCTTAACTACAACTACTCGGAAATACAGTTCCTAGTTATTCTAAATCATTCTAAATTGTTCCAACTAGGAGCAAAATAGGTTGAACCGAAATACAATCAAAACCTTAGGTTTAATATTGCGTTTTAATAGCGGTTTAATTAATAACGGTTTAATATTGTTTGGTTTGCTGATCTAAGGTAATTGATTAATCTTTTGGTCTAGTATCGTCATTGCGAAACTTCATCTTATTCTTGTGAGTTAATCTGAGGCAGTGACTCCTTAATCAAATGTTTTGATCAAACCTTTTGATTAAACATTGGCAGATCCCCCTAAGGTATCTAAAGACCATCAGCCTAAGTTTATTCAAGGATTTATTATTCAAGAATTTATTCAAGTTTCTTGGTGAAATATTTAGATTAAGCTCATTTTGACTGTTTTATTGGCAATCTTCCTGTTTTTCTCTGCTAATATTTTGGCTACCGCCCTAGTTTTTAATTTCGATTCCATAGTCATCAACTGGCTAGTTACTGACCGATCTAATTTGTTTACCTTTTGTTTCCCTGCTTTGATGTCCCCTCGCAAGTAGCATATGCAGGCTAAAGACCCACCAACAAGCGCTATTGGCGAAGCCAACAAAACACTAGACGATCTAGCTACAGGCAGACTGTTACAGAGAAGTTTGTTACCCCAATCTCTGCCAAGCTTTCCTGGACTAGACATCGCGGCTGAGGTATGGACAGCGGTTGACCTCGGTGGCGACTACTACCAGTTCTTAGAACAACCTAGTACCCTAGCCGTAGCGATCGCCGACTCGTCAGGTAAGTCTGTGGCTGGGGCAATCCATGCTGCTCTGTTTAAAGGGCAGTTGGATGCCTATGGACAACAGGGGCGGCTGCGTAATCCTAGTTCAGTTTTATCTTCGTTGAATCAGTTGCTCTGCAAAAACCAAACCGGTGATGCAGTGGCTTTGTCCTATGGGGCACTGGATTTAATGTCCTACGAACTGTTTATCGGTAATGCGGGGATGCCCGGACCGATCCTCTTTCGTGCCAGTGCCAATAGTTGCGAAGAAATTCTCAACCCTTCCATTGCCTTGGGACGTTTGGAAGACATCAACTACACTGCCCTAAAACGCACCTTGGACACTGGGGATATCGTGGTGTTTTTTAGTGATGGTTTGTTTGAGGCTAGTAACAGTGAAGGACAAGACTTTGGGCGACATGATGACAATGGCTCATCCCCTTTGCAGCGCACCATCGCAATGTTAGCCTCATTGCCTGCCAAAGATATTGTCCAAGGTCTCAAGCAAGCCCTAGATGTTTTCACGGGCAGCACTGTCCCCGAAGATGATGTGTCGATTGTGGTGGTGAAGTTACTCGAAAAAACCCAGATCACCGAATTACGCAATTGTCCTTACCAAGAAGCCCTTGAGGCATGGGTGCGCTCCGATGAAACCGATGAATCAGCCCTGTTGCGTGGCTCCCGTCTCAGTAATGCCTTGGCTTGGGCGCAGAAACAACCGTCTTTACCTCGGCTCGATCTAGATTTCCTAGAGGCTTCCCAGCGGATTCAAGAGAAAGAACAACTGATTGCGGCACGGGCTTCCGATGCGGATCGGTTGGAACACATGAGCCAAGAGCTAGAGAAAAGCCTCGAAGCCGAACGCCGCCAGCGATTGGTGGCGGAAATGGGGGAAATCAATGAAAAAATCGTGGCGCTGACCATTTCTTCAGAAGCTTTATACCTGTCGAATAATTACATTGAGGCAATGATCGCCGGTGTGATTGGCGGGGTACAGCTTAAACGGTTGACCACCCAGGTGGATGAACTTGCCCTTGAAAATCTCCGTGCTAATACCCAAATTCGTTCGATCACCGCATTAGAACAGGTGGTCTATGGCATCCACGAATATAACCGCTTAGAGGGGCATGGTTTTTGGGTCAATAAGGTTTGTTATAGCCCCAACGGACAGTTAATAGCCTCCGCTAGTAGTGATCGCACAGTGCGGGTTTGGTCAGTTCATGGCGGATTATTGCAAGTGCTGACGGGACATAACAACTGGGTAACCGCCGTAGCATTTAGTCCCAATGGGCAGTATTTAGTGTCTGCCAGCCGCGACAACACCCTGAAACTATGGCAGTGGCATGAAGCAGCGGGTAAATTTGCCGATGACCCCATTGAAACCTTTAAAGGACATGAAGGTCCAGTCTTAGATGTCTGTTTCAGTCCTGATGGTGAAAGTATTGCCTCAGCGAGCGAAGATACCACGGTGCGCATTTGGAAACTCAATGGCAGCACTACTAAAACCCTCCGGGGCGGTCATGATCGGTGGGTAACCTGTGTGGCGTATCATCCCCAAGGGCATTCGATCATTACGGGGAGTGCTGACCGCTCCTTGATCATCTGGAACATGCAAGGGGTCAAGTTACGCACACTAAGAGGTCATGATAGTTTTGTGGAAGGAGTTTGCTATGCTCCCAATGGTTTGGTGATTGCTTCTGTCAGCCGTGATCGCACTGTCAAACTTTGGGGTTCCGATGGCGTACTGCTGAAAACTTTTTATGGTCACACAGAAAAGGCTTGGGGTGTGGCATTCAGTAATGATAATCGCACCATTGCCTCCGCTGGTTGGGACCGCACGATCCGTGTCTGGGATATTGAACATGGTTTGATCCAAACTTTTCAGGGACATGGGGATGTGGTCCATAGTGTGGCGTTCCATCCTGACGGTAGGACTTTAGCCTCTGCTAGTCGGGATACAACGGTTAAACTTTGGAATATTCGTGGTACACCTTTACGAATTATCAGTGGGCACACCGACGAGATTCAATCCCTGGCAATCAGTGGTGATGGACGGTTTTTACTTTCCACTGGTAAAGAAAAAACGGTTTTCCTTTGGCACTCTAATGGTACTTTAGCCGCGAGTTTTGAGGGGCATAATGATCGGGTGAATGCCGCCGCCTGGAGTCCTGACAATCAAACCTTTGTGACGGTCAGCGCTGACTGTAGTATGCGTTTATGGCGTTTGGATGGTACTTGTATCGATTCAGTTTCAGGACATCGCGCTGAAGTACACCATGTGAGTTATCGTTGTGATGGGCAGGTTTTCGCCACCTGTAGCGCCGATGCCACCGTGCGGGTCTGGAATACTGAGGGGAAATGGCTGCAAACCTTAACTGGACATTTAAGTGAGGTTTACAGTGTTTCTTTCAGTCCTGATGGCAGTATGCTAGCCTCTGCCAGTAAGGATAAGATGGTAAATCTCTGGAGTTGGGATGGAACCTTACTGCGGGTTTTGGATGGTCATAGTGCGGAAGTTTATGCAGTATCTTTTAGCCCTGACGGT
>JBIKNH010000314.1:0-2527 GCA_044358815.1 Pseudanabaenaceae cyanobacterium
TACCGCCGGACATTAATCGGTCTGAGTTAGACTTTACCCCCTTTGGTAAACAGATTTTATTTGGTTTGGCGGGGATCAAAAATCTGGGGATGTCAGCTATTGAAATAATTTTGCGGGTGCGTCATGCCGATGGACCTTTCAAGTCTTTGGCGGATTTGTGTCAGCGGGTTGACGGGCGCTCAGTGAATAAAAAATCCCTGGAAGCGTTGATTTTAGCAGGGGCATTTGATGGGTTACAGGTAAATCGTCATCAATTGGTTGCAGATTTGGATCTGATTTTGGATTGGTCTTCCCGCAAAGCGAAGGAACAGGCTTCGGGTCAGGGTAATTTGTTGGAGTTGCTGGGGGGCGGTGCGGTACAAGATACGGGGAACTTTGATCAGTCCCCCAAAGCGTCGCCAGTGGATGACTATTCTCCCCAAGAAAAATTGCGCCTCGAAAAGGAACTATTAGGGTTTTATATTTCTGACCATCCCCTGAAAGTGGTGGGAAGTTCAGTGAAGCTCATGGCTCCGACAAATTTATCCAATTTGGCTAGCGTGCCAGAAAAACACACTATGACGGCGATCGCTCTTTTGTTGGACATCAAAGAGGTGACCACTAAAAAAGGTGACCGCATGGCAATTGTGCAACTAGAAGATTTGACCGGTACGACAGAGGCAGTGATTTTCCCGAAGTCCTATGAGCGCGTCAGGCAGCATCTGGTGAAAGACAGTCGGTTGATGATCTGGGGCAAGGTGGATCGGCGCGATGAACAAGTGCAGTTAATCATCGATGACATGCAACCCATTACGTCAATTCGTATGGTGAAGGTTGATTTAGACAAGAGCCAAGCCCTAGATAATCAGCGGATGAATGAACTGCGGCAGATTTTATCAATGGGGGCAGGAGCCAATGAGCCAGAAGCCAGCAACTCTACTAAAGTGCCTGTGGTGGCATCCCTGGGTTATTCATCAAAGTTCGTGCGCTTTGGTCCGCAGTACTGGATCAAAAATGAGGCGGAAGTACTGCAACGGCTACAAGCGGCGGGTTTTAAGGCAATGTGTGAAACTTTAGTTAAAGAATAGAATTTAGAATTTTAAGTTTTGCCTAACACAGGTTTACTCAGGGGCGTAAGTGAAAGTTACAAAGGACATGCCCCAAAAAATACCAAAAAAATACCCAAAAGCACTAAAAACATGCCAAAAAAAGTAGCCCGGAGACTACGCCTATCCCAAGCATCCCTTAGTGCTGCTACCTTCCGGTCCTGACACGTTTTGGGCGTTGAAATCGCATAGATCCGAGCCGCTATTAACAATACACTAAGTGACTCCGATTTGCGCAGGATTTTTCTACAATTTGTCAAAATTTATCAAATTATTTTATCCCCTCCGTTAAAATCACTCACCAAGCCATGTCTGAAGGCAGATTTACCTACTTTATTCACTTTGCCAACCGGATCATACGGTGTGAAACCCGACGACCAAGGAAATTTAGCTGAACCTGCCACCAAATACATCAGCAACTAGTCGCCGATCCCCAATTGTTCTTTAGATAGACTCAAACCCTGCCATAAATGCTGGATGTGTTCGTATGCTTCTAGGGGGGAAATCTTGCCGCCAGACTCCAAAGCAGAAATAATACTCACTCGATGGGCAAACTCTTGGAGGTTGGCATCAAACAGCAGATTAACCGGCGTAAACTCCCCTTGGTATCGCGGTAGGGGAGAAAAGAAGGAAATTTTGCTCATGGAAGATCCCTCCTGAAGAGATGCAAAGTATCGAGACAAAAAATACGATTCTTAATTGGTCTGGATAGTTCCTAGTAAGCCGACAAGGAAATTATTCGAGGAGTCACTTACTACAACTGTCCCAGGGCATGACGGGCAATAGCTGGTTTAAATAGCTGGTTTAAACTGGCTTACCAACATGTCGGCGACTTTTTGACAGCCCCAAGGATCATTTAAAACTAGTAGTTAACTTAGGGTTAACCAATGCTTAACCTAAATTTAACCCTAAATCAACTAGTTTGTCACGATCAAATTGCTGGTTTGCCAGAAAAAGATTCACAGATATTCATATTTAGCTAGTCCAATAAATCCAATAGTCAGATCAGGTTAAAAAGACAAAATCGGGACCGGCAATTTACCAATCCCAATCTATTGAAGTTGCCTCATTGAGGTTACTTCCGAAATTATCCGAAACTACTTGATTACTTCTAGTTTTAGAGTTTGAGTCCTAGCTGTTGTAAATGGTCTGATTTTTGACTAATTTTTGGCCGATATTATTTATTCGAGTAACTGGAGAACTTCACCCAATTAATTAGAGAAATCAGAGGTTATTTTGCGATTATTTCTAATTGATTAGATGAGTCAAGTTAAATGAGAAGACAACTCTATTTATTAGCCGTAGCCAAAGGCTTCAAAGCATTGGCAGCAGACTTGTTGAACAACTGCGACAACTGACGGGCAGCGCGGTCTTGCCAATTCCCTTTACCATAGACATAGCCAGCAATCAGAGGTAGAGCAACGGTAGCTTCAGCAAATACC
>JBIKNH010000315.1:0-2519 GCA_044358815.1 Pseudanabaenaceae cyanobacterium
CAGTCTGCGGTATGTGTGGTAACGGCAGCGATGGGTTACCCTGAGCAGGTGCAGACAGGGCATTTTGTCACTGGTATCGGTAAGGCTGAAGCTAATGGTGCGATGGTCTTCCAAGCTGGCACTAAGCTAAAAAATAATGCCCTGGTTACCAGTGGTGGCAGAGTCTTAGGGGTAACGGCTTTGGGTGATACGTTACAAGAGGCAATCAGTAATGTTTATGAGGCGGTGAGTTATATCGAGTATGACGGTATGCAGTATCGTCGGGATATTGCCCGTAAAGCGCTGCCATAACAAAGCCTTGCCTTACAAGCTCTGTCTTTATTTTGATCCACCTAAATCCCCCTTACTAAGGGGGACTTTTTTTGGGATTTGCCGGTTCAGAAGCTTTTAGATGCCCGTCAATTCTGCTCAGCCGTCGCCCCCAAAAGCTATCCTAGATACCAACTGATTGACTGCCAACAGACCACAATTACAGACCATAATTAATTACATGATGTTAATGAATCTCACCCCATACTCTAGGCAACTGCTCACAGACTATTGCACTGTCAATAGTTACCTCAGGCTAAATGTTGACAACAGCGCGGCGATCGCTACAAATACAATTCAGTTAAATGATGGCTCATGGCTTAAATATGGCGCTGGTTACGGTAATGGGGGGTATGGTGTCTATCAGGACGCTGTTGATTTTGGGGAAGTCACTGACACGGTAACCATTGCTAGTTATGAATTGATGGCTTATTACGACGGACAAGATGGTAGCGGTTACCAGTTGCAACCAATGATGTCAGGAACATTTGAGCCACCGCTAATGTTTAATGCGGGTGATCGTTTGGTTATTCCCGCACCCACCCTAACAATTGATTGGTAATTCATTTATTTAATGTCTTAAACCATCCTGTTGGCAATTCTAGAGAGTTGATTTGATTGCCGCCGCCGCTACCCTAGAATTGACTCAGAGTGAATCTCAAGGATTAGGACCAACAAATAAGCCTCTAACCCATGAAAAAGTTAGAGGCTTATTTATTGGCAGTTATTGACGGTGGGAAAAGTACTAGAGTAAATGCATCGGGATAGCATGGATCGTTAGAAAATATTCCTACCCAATTCCTAACAGATAATCCCTAAATTCCTGCTATTTTTCGGTATAACTTTTGGCATCACTCTAGATGACGCTGGCGATCTCACCGAACGCAAACCATCCTATTCATCACACATCCCGTTAACATTAATATCTCAGCATTAGATCACCATCAGATTCCTATCACCACGGCTCAACACTTCTATAGTTCCTATGGCTCAACCTACTTTTACTAAATTATCCCTGAAAATTTTTGCTAAATTGAGCCAGTCTCTGCCATCCTTACAAGGTTTTGCCCAAGACATGGCAAAGGTTTCTTTACAGGCTGTTTCACCAGGTAAGTCCTCAGATGCACCGTCTAGTTCAAAGTCTAGTTCACAAGCTAATCAACAAGCGCTATGGCAGGGGCAGCCGACCAAAATCGGTTTAGGTTTAGTGGCGGTGGGATTGGTCATGGTGGGAACCAATGGGGCTTGGCATCATGAGCCGGACTGGTTTTGGTTGTATGCCTTGGCGTTGGTTGGGGGTGGAGTTTGGGCATGGGCAGAGGTCAAGCAGCAACAACCCGCTGTTACTTCAGAGCCGCCGAAAAATCGGGCTAGTTTACGGCAAAAATTACAGGTTCTGCAACAACAAATCACCCAAATCAATGACCCAGCCCAGCGCCATCAGTTGGAAATAGCCATCGGTCAACTGAATAGCCAATTAGGGAAAAATCAGTTTCAGATTGTCCTGTGTGGTAAGGGTTCCACAGGTAAAACCGCTGTTTTAAATGCTTTGTTAGGCAAATCTGCCGCTGCAACGGGGGTAACTTTAGGCACAACTAAAACCAGCACTCCATACCCTTATCCAGTGGTGGAGCAAATTCTGGAACACCTTGATAGCCTTGCGGGAGGGGTGACTATTCCCACGAAACGACAGATTAGTTTGGTGGATACCCCAGCCCTAGAAGTTCCCCTGTCTGAGGTAGCGTCAAAGTTTGTGTCGGGGATCAAGTTGCCGCAGGAGTTTAGGCAAAAGGCACTGAAGAACAGGCTGCAAAATACCGTCATGCCCCTCGCCGCTAATGCAGATTTATTACTGTTTGTGATCGACAGCGATCTCACTGCTACAGAATATGAATCCCTGAAATACTTAGCTCAACAAGGCAAACGGATTATCTTAGTTTTTAACAAAATTGATTGCTATTTGCCGGCGGATCGTCAGGCGATCGTCGCTAAGCTGACAGAAACCGTGGGGGCTTGGGTACAACCAGAGGATATTGTCAGTGTTATGGCGGCTCCGGCTCCGATTCGGGTGCGGCAATATGCTACGGCGGATCAAACCCAAATCTTAAAGGAATGGTTTGAACCGATGCCTGCGGATATTACTGCCCTGAAAAATCGGATCGAGAAGATTTTATCCGAGGACTGGGAAGACCTTTGGTGCGATAACCTCG
>JBIKNH010000316.1:0-2517 GCA_044358815.1 Pseudanabaenaceae cyanobacterium
AGTATTAGGAGACATTGAGATGAATCGTGGCAACTGGGATGCTGCCGAATCCCTTTATCGGCAATGCTTAGCTATTGAAGAAGAGTTAGGCGATCGCTCCGGCATTGCTGCAATTTGGGGAGTATTAGGCGAAGTGGCAATAGAACGTAAAAACTGGGATATTGCCCAAGATTTCCTTATGAAATGCTTACAAGTTATGGAAGATTTAGGTTATCGCAAAAAAATAGCTGAATGCTGCCGATATATGGGCATTATGGAAACGCAGCGCGGTCAAAACTACGACCTAGCCCAAACTTACCTCAGACGCGCCCTAGACCTATACCGTGAAATAAATTATCCTGTGGGTACAGCAGACGTTTTGGAAGCCTTCGGTCACCTCAGACTAGCCCAAGGTGACTGGAGTGGTGCAGAAGATAATTATTTTAGTGCCGTAGAAATCCGAGAAGAAATCCTTCCCCCTGATCATCCCAGCATGGCAGACATTTGGCTCGGCTATGGCAGAGCACAACTAGGCAAAGCCAAAATGATCACAAGCTATTACCCCCAAGCCCTGAAATACTGCCATCGGGCGCTGCTGATTTATGAGAAAAGACTCGGCACAGCCCATTACAAAACCCAAGCCGCCCAAGCCCTAGTAGATCAAATTACGCAAATCCTGTCAGCACCAGAGCAAATTAGAGATGCTTTTGATGATCTATCCTTTTGAAACTTCGCGCCAAAAAAACTAGACTGATTTAAAAAATCATCTTAATGCGACTTCGCTAATTCCTGCACCCAAAAGCCCGTCGTTGCCGCAATCAATACAATCAGCCATTCATTGAGACTCAAAGGAACCGTAATAAATAAATCTCCTAAACTCGGTACTTGCACCAAAGCGAACTGAAACGCCCCAAGAATTACGATGGTTACTAGTAAAGGAATATTTTTGAGAAACTGCTTTTGAGCTAGGGCATAGGCATGGAAAATCTGTCCAAATCCTAATGTCGCAAAAGCCATCGTCCGGGCTTGGGCAAAAAATTCCCGATTCCCTAAATACCGCAACCAAAACACCGCCGAAACAGCAGCAACTAATCCACAAACCACCGCCCCCAATCGGAAATAATTACTGCGTCGGAAAAAAGTCGAAAACCGATAGGCAGGCTGTGCCAGGAGATCAGGGCGCGTCGGTTCAAAAACCAACATAATCGCCACCAACGGCGTAACTACACTGCCCACCCACAGCAACTGCATCGGCTGAGGTAAAATCCCCGCCACCACATCCGCCCAAGCCAATACCGCAATCGTCAAAGATCCCGCCACCCACACCGTCACCAACCGCTGCAATCGGTCAAATGCGCCCCTAGATTCCAAAATCAATGGCGCTAGGGTATATAGATCTTCCTTAGGCAAAACCACCCCAGCACAGTCTCGCACCTCCCGCCGACAGGTACGATCCACAATCGCCACATCCACCAGACGTAATAAAGAAATATCTTCCGCACTATTAGCAATCATTCCTACAGTGCGTCTGGTTTGACTTAATGATGATGAAGCTAAATCACCATTACTAATAGACGAAATACCTTGCCATTGTTGAATCAATTCCGGTGTCGCCTGATCATAACTACGCACCGGAATATCAAAACTATCGGCTAAAACTTTAGTTTCCGCTGGGGAAGCTTTCACTAATCCTTCCCATTCAATTCCCGCTAAAGGTAGAGCTTGAATACTTAACACCGTATCTGATTCCAGTACTACAGCGATAGTACGCAATCGGGCAAGGGCATCCAAAATCTGCGGCGAACGCACCCAAAACCGCTGTTTTGCCAGAACATACATGGCTAAAAGTTGGGTCTGGGTGGCAACTCGCAGGAGATTTTGGGGATAGGTACTCACCGCCACCGCTAAACCAGTGGTCAGAGCCACAAACGCCCCCTGTCGCCACAATAAACCCACAATAAACACCATAATCAGACTCGCCAAACCAATTGCAACCAAGCGAATCTGATCCAAATGTTGATGCATTACAGAATGGAGCGGTTCCTGTTGTTGCAATCGTGCCGCATAGGTGTATTTACCTGTTGCCACCACGATACCAGTGGCTGATCCTGCCATCACTTCACTACTGGCATAAATCATGTTTGGGCGTTCCAATATGCCAACGTGTTCCGTTACGTCATCACTAGGATACTTACTGGTTAGGGAATCCCCCCCTAAAGCCGATTGATTAACGAGAAAATCTTCACTATTACTATCTTGGCTAGGGCGTAATTCCGAACCATTTCCATGATTAGAACTATGGGAATTATGATTGATGCTCAGCACTCGCACGTCTACGGTCAAAACATCCCCAGGCTTGAGTTGCACCACATCCCCCACTACCACATCCCTTGAGGGTAAATCCATTAATTCCCCATCCCGATAAACTGCCATTGCCGTAACCGGAGTCACCGTTTGCTGCAATTGTTGAATCGTGGTTTTAGATAGCCTTCCTAATCGAGCGTGTTCCCGCGTCCACCAAATCCAGAAGCTTAAAAT
>JBIKNH010000175.1:0-9106 GCA_044358815.1 Pseudanabaenaceae cyanobacterium
CGGTGGCGACGATGGCACAATTTACCCCCATCACTCCAGAAATGGCGATGGATGTATCAGGGTTTAGTATTGTTGGAGAACCAAGACAGAAAATTCTCTATCGGGTGAATGATCGGGGTTATACTCGCACCTATGGCATTGATGGCAGAACCTTTGCACCGATTAAATTACCGGATTTTGCTCAATTTGGTCCGGTGGATCACATCTATCCAGGCAGTAGCACCAGAGATGGACGTTACACCAGCTTTGGCATAGAAACCGCCACATCTCCCCGCACCAGTTACATTTACGATTGGGAAAAAGAAACCCTCACTCAATGGGTTTTACCCAGCACCCCAGAAGTCAATACCCAGCAGTTTGTGGGGGCAAGTTTGGAATCCTATCCGGCGCAGGATGGAACAGCGATTCCGATGTTTGTTTATCGTCCTCCCCAATGTAACAAAGCTACCCTAGCCAAAGAAAATGGCAAACCCTGTCCGGTAATTGTGCATTTTCATGGTGGACCCGAAGGGCAGAGCGGACCCGGATTTAGTGCGATGGCGCAGATGTTTGTCCAAGCCGGATTTATATTCGTAGAGCCGAATGTGCGCGGTAGTAGCGGCTATGGTAAAACATGGCTCGATGCAGATAATGGACCGCGACGGTTACAGGTAATTACAGACATTCCCGACGCGGCTAAATACATTCGCAATAACTGGCAAGTGAACGGCACAGCGCCGAAAATTGGTGTAATGGGTGGTAGTTACGGCGGTTATGCCACACTGATTGCTATGACTAAATTTGCGGGCAGTTATGATGCAGGGGTTTCTTCCGTTGGCATCAGTAATCTAGTCACATTCTTGAATAATACCGCTCCATTTCGGCGCATTTTACGGATTACGGAATATGGTGATCCCGTGCGAGATCGAGAAGCTCTAGTGGCTTTGTCACCCACTACCTACATTGACCGCATCAAAGCACCATTGTTAATTATTCAGGGGGTGAATGATCCTCGTGTGCCGGTGGGAGAGGCTTTGCAGATGCATCAAGCCCTAGAGAAGCGCGGTATCAGTTCCCAATTAATTCTCTTTGCTGATGAAGGTCATGGACCAAGTAATCGCAGTAATCGGGTTTTAGAAATTGGTCATACGATTAATTTCTTCCGCCAACATCTGCAATAGCAGTTATAGTCAAACAAATTAAGAATGGCACGTTATTTGGGGGCATTGTCTCAGACAAGATGTCTGAACTACGAGCGATAAAGAAACGTGGAATGGACATCTTGTCCGTTGATCTGTCTCTTTTGTTGTGCCATCCTTAACTGAAACAACTACAAATAGAAGTTAAATAGAAGCTAATTCGAGATTCTTGGTCACCATTAGAGAAGATTTTCCTCAGATAAGGTTTTTAACCGCCATCTAATTGGGAAATCTTCTTCTTTATGTTAAGCTGAGACTCCTTCAGTATTGAGTTCAGTATTGCGTATTTTTACTTTTTACTTGAATTTTTTTACTTGTTGATCATCGACTAAACTCAGAAGAAACCTAAATTTTTCGCAGTGTATCTCCAACACCTTGAGCTAAAACAATTTCGTAACTATCGTCATCAAGAGATCACGTTTAGAGCACCGAAAACGATCTTAGTTGGCGACAATGCCCAAGGTAAATCGAACCTCCTCGAAGCAATTTTACTCATGGCGACCCTGCGCTCCCATCGAGTCAGCCGTGACCGTGATCTGGTGCAACACCAAATGCCGATGGCGGAAATCATTGCCCAAGTTTCGCGGAATCATGTGCCCCTCGAATTAGGACTACGTTTAAGGCAAACTAGCAAACGCACCCTGACGATCAACGGCGTAACCCAAACCAAACAAACGGATTTCCTGGGACAAATTAACGCGGTCTTATTCTCTTGCCTAGACTTAGATCTGGTGCGCGGCAGCCCTGAAACCCGCCGCAGTTGGCTCGATCTGGTCTTGGTGCAACTAGAACCAGTATGTTTAGGTTTATTACAACAATATGCAAAAATCCTTAAGCAACGTAACGCCTTACTCAAGTCCATCAAAGGCAGTTTAACTGGTAATTCAGCCAAGTCTGATAGTAGCCAACTGTCGGATCACCCTGCCCCTGACACCACCCAACTAGCCCTATGGGATGCCCAAATTGTTACCGTTGGCACACGGATCATGCGGCGGCGTTGTCGGCTTTTGCAACGGCTGACCCCCCTCGCCCAAAAGTGGCACAATGCCATCAGCGGCGGTACGGAAATCCTGAGTATCCAGTACCAGCCTAAGTTTGACTTCACCCATGATGACCCACCCGAACTGGTACAGCAGCGATTTTTAGACACCCTACAGCAAAAAAAATACTTAGAGTACTATCAGGGCACCAGCCTCGTTGGTCCCCACCGCGATGAAGTAATCCTTACCATCAACCAAACCCCCGCCAAAGAATACGGCTCCCAAGGGCAACAAAGAACTTTAGTCTTAGCTTTAAAATTAGCGGAATTAGAATTGCTAGAATTAGTCTTGGGCCAACCACCTCTGTTGCTACTAGACGATGTACTGGCAGAACTCGATCTCCATCGACAAGACCAACTCTTAGGGGCGATCGCCAATCGAGTGCAAACCGTGATTACCACCACCCACCTAGGGGTTTTTGATGCACAATGGTTAGACTCTGCCAACATTTTGCGTGTAGAAAATGGGAGAATAATCGATTAGTCGATTTGGTTAGACGATGACGACCCATCACCACGATCCCTCAACTGATCCCTGAGTTGATCAGGTTAGATCAGATTGTCACCGGTACACCTTACCTCAATAGACCCCATGCCCATTCCCCAATGTTCTACTAGATCAGCTTGCTGCACTAATTGCTAATGGTGTGGCGTAAGTTTTGACCCAAGGGAGCTTGAGGAAATACCGACGGGTATAGGTGACAAACCCGGGTCACAAAAAGTGATAGACCAACGCAGTGCCAAAGTCCCCAGTGCCCATTGGCGAGATCCGAAGGCAAAGGACCCACAAACCGCGCCACTGCTATCCCTTGGGACCCTCGGCTTAAAATTTGCTTGCGACCCTACGGGACTACCCATGATGGTGCAATACCGTGAAGAGAAAAAACCTCAGGGCAAATCGCAAGACACCACAGCGACGAAAAAACATACACACGGATAAATCAATAAATGGATGCGGTCATAAAAACGATTCCTTTCTACGGACGGGAAATTAAACTCAGAATGGGTTCCCTTGCACCACAGGCAGGCGGTTCGGTATTAATCCAATGTGGAGAAACCGCTGTATTAGTCACAGCCACCATAGGGACAGCACGGGATGGTGTAGATTTTGTACCTTTATTGGTGGACTACGAAGAACGCCTCTATGCCGCAGGGCGCATTCCGGGGGGATTTCTGCGTCGCGAAGGTAAACCACCGGAAAAAGCTACTCTCACTAGTCGCTTGATCGATCGTCCGATGCGCCCCCTGTTCCCCAGTTGGGTCCGCAACGATCTGCAAATTGTTGCCACCACGATGGCACTAGATGAAAATGTGCCCCCCGATGTTTTGGCGGTGACTGCGGCTTCCATTGCCAGTTTGCTTGCCAAAATGCCTTTCATGGGACCAATGGCTGGGGTGCGGGTTGGCTTGGTAGGTGATGAATTTATCATTAACCCCACCTATGCCGAAATTGAAGCCGGAGATTTAGACTTGGTGGTAGCTGGAACCGCCGAAGGCATCATCATGGTGGAAGCCGGAGCCAAGCAACTCCCCGAACAGGACATGATCGAAGCCATTGACTTTGGTTATGAAGCGATCCGTGAACTGGTGGCAGCCCAAAATAATTTACTGGCAGAATTGGGCATTACCCTCCCTGAACTGGTTGCCCCAGTGGTAGACAATACGCTGCGGGACTTTATTACGGTACAAGTGGGGGAAAAAGTCCAAGCCGTTGTCGGTAGTCTGGAAAAAGATCGCACCGTTCGCGATGCCGCCCTAGATAGCATCAAAGAAGAGTTAGTTGCTGCCATCACTGCCCTACCAGAAGAAGATCCCGTCAAACTTGCTGCCGATGACAAAACCCTCAGCGCAGTTTACAAGGACATCACCAAAAAGCTGATGCGTAAACAGGTGATTGACCAAAGTATCCGCATTGACGGGCGTAAACTCGATGAAGTCCGTCCCGTGTCAGCGGAAGTGGGGATTTTACCCAGAGTTCACGGCAGCGGTTTGTTTAATCGTGGTTTAACTCAGGTATTGTCCATTGCTACGCTGGGTACACCCGCCGATGCCCAAGAACTGGACGACCTCCATCCCGATGCCAAAAAACGCTATCTGCACCACTACAATATGCCTCCCTATTCCGTCGGGGAAGCCAAGCCCATGCGGTCCCCAGGGCGGCGGGAAATCGGTCATGGTGCTTTAGCCGAACGCGCCATTGAACCCGTCCTACCCGACAGCAAAACTTTCCCCTATGTAATTCGGGTGGTGTCTGAGGTTTTATCCTCCAATGGTTCCACATCGATGGGTTCGGTGTGTGCTTCTACATTGTCCCTGATGGATGCTGGGGTTCCCATTGCCAAGCCTGTCAGCGGTGTAGCGATGGGCTTAATCAAAGAAGGGGATGAAGTCCGGATTCTCACTGACATTCAGGGCATCGAAGACTTTTTAGGTGACATGGACTTTAAGGTAGCAGGAACCGACACTGGTATTACAGCGCTACAAATGGACATGAAAATCACCAGTATCTCTATGGATACGGTGCGCCAAGCCATTGAACAAGCCAAAGCTGGTCGCGCCCACATCATGGGTAAAATGCTGGCGGTGTTGGCGGAACCCAGAGCGCAATTGTCTCCCTATGCCCCGCGCTTGCTGACGTTGCGGATCGATCCTGACTTGATTGGTATGATCATTGGTCCTAGCGGCAAGAACATCAAGGGCATCACCGAAGAAACTGGTACTAAGATCGATATCGAAGACGACGGTACAGTGACCATTTCTTCGATGGGTGGTGATGGTGCAGTCCGAGCCAAGCGAATTATTGAGGGCATGACTCGCCGCGTCAGTTCCGGTGATGTGTATATGGGCAAGGTAACGCGGATCATCCAGATCGGTGCTTTTGTGGAATTTCTACCTGGTAAGGAAGGCATGATCCACATTTCTCAACTGGCGGAAGGACGCATCGGCAAGGTAGAAGATGCTGTCGCCATCGGTGATGAAATTGTGGTGAAAATCCGCGAAATCGACAGTCGGGGACGATATAACCTGACTCGGTTGGGTATCAGCCCCGAAGAAGCCGCCGCCGCCCGTACCGCTGCTGCCAATAACAAATAACCAACAAATCACCGCTCCACCCCTGTAATCCCGTTACTTCCCCTAACTAAAACCTGCGATTATGTCATTTCTGTTTGATGTGAACGTCCTGCAACCCCTTGTATGGCTTGATGCTCGCCTTGCTTTGCTCGTGGCGGTAATTTTGCCCGGGCTGTGGTCAGTGTGGGCATGGCGCAGTAATACTGTTCCTATTTGGCGCTCACTGATGATTTATTGGCGGGTGGTGGTGTTGCTGCCCATCAGTCTGTACTTATTCATGGGCGGCTTGGGCGTAGCCTATTGGACAGATGTGGCATGGCGCTGGTTAGTGGTGGCGGCGTTATGGTTTTGGGTGGATCTCAATGAAGACATTGCCAGCTTACAGTCTGATGCCAAGGCTGAGCGCAGTGTTAGTGCTCTGGGGTTTGCCTATGGTGCTTGGCGGTGGGCAATGACTGTCTATGGTGGAGTGACAGGGGTTATGGCTATGACATTTGCGAACTGTGGCACTGTCCCCCTGGAAAAACTCAGTGATGTTTGTTTGGCTTGGCATCAACCCGCCCTGTCACTCAAAAGCCTTTTGCACCAGAGCGCCCCAGTGGACAATATGACCTTTGTTGGGGTGGTGTGCCTAGCGGTGTATTTGTTATATTTCGGGATTTTCTTTGTGTTTACTTTGCCGAAAAACGGACGGATTTCTCAAAGAGATTAAGGTCAAAATCGGTGTTAACTACCAAAGAGAGTAGTTAACCAAACAATACAGTCAGTAGATTTTGGGAGGATTTGGTGGCAAATGTAATCAAATCCCATTAATAGTGCAATGCTACGCTGACCAAACCTTAAAAAAGTAGTGAAAATTACAAATTACCGCTCCTAAGGTTTCTAACATGGGTTACTGCAAATGCATACCGTCAACACTCTGAAGCATCATTAAAGGATTTAGCATGGCTCAGACCGCCCAAGAAGTTTTACAGATGATTAAAGATCAGGGGATCAAGATGATCGACCTGAAATTCATCGACATGCCTGGTATTTGGCAACACTGTACCTTTTACTACAACCAGATTGATGAAAGCTCGTTTGTAGACGGTGTGCCGTTTGATGGTTCTAGCATCCGTGGTTGGAAAGCCATTAACGAATCTGATATGGCAATGGTTCCCGATCCTGCCACTGCTTGGATCGACCCGTTCATGGAAGTGCCAACCCTGAGCATGATTTGTACGATTAAAGATCCTCGTACTGGTCAACTCTATGATCGATGTCCTCGTGCCATCGCCCACAAATCTATTGAGTTTCTTCAGTCCACTGGTTTGGGTGACAGCGTATTCATCGGACCTGAAGCTGAATTTTTCCTGTTTGACAGCGTGACCTACGGTCAAGAAATCAACACCGGTCACTACAAGGTTGAGTCCTCTGAAGGTCACTGGAATACGGGTCGCGATGAGCCAGGTGGCAACTTGGGTTATAAGATTCGTGGTAAGCAAGGTTATTTCCCTGTGTCGCCTTCGGACTCTTTCCAAGATATGCGTACCGAAATGTTGCTCACCATGGCTGAGTGCGGCGTACCTATCGAAAAGCATCACCATGAAGTGGCTACCGGCGGTCAAGCTGAGTTAGGCTTCCGTTTCGATACTTTGGTTCGTGCGGCTGACCACTTGATGACCTACAAGTATGTGATCCGTAACGTGGCAAAGCGCTATGGCAAAACCGTTACGTTTATGCCTAAGCCCCTCTACGGTGATAACGGTTCAGGGATGCACACCCACCAATCCATTTGGAAAGATGGCGGTCCTTTGTTCGCTGGTGATCAGTATGCTGGTTTGAGCGAAATGGCGCTGTATTACATCGGTGGTTTGCTGAAGCACGCCCCTGCACTGTTGGCGTTGACCAACCCCACCACCAACTCTTACAAGCGTTTGGTGCCTGGTTTTGAAGCTCCCGTAAACTTGGCTTATTCCCAAGGTAACCGTTCTGCTTCGATTCGGATTCCTTTGTCTGGTAGCAATCCTAAAGCGAAGCGTTTGGAGTTCCGTTGCCCTGATGCGACTTCCAATCCTTACTTGGCATTTGCGGCGATGTTGATGGCTGGTATCGACGGGATCAAGAACAAGATTCACCCTGGCGATCCTTTGGATGTGGACATTTACGAATTGTCTCCTGAAGAGTTGGCGAAGATTCCTTCTACCCCTGGAAGCTTGCGCGCTGCATTGAAGCACCTTGAAGAAGATCATGCTTTCTTGTTGGAAGGTGGTGTGTTCTCTGAGCAGTTGATCAAGACTTGGATCACCTACAAGTTGAACAATGAAGTATTGCCCATTGAAACCCGTCCTCATCCCTATGAGTTCAATCTTTACTACGATTGTTAATCTGAATCGTTTTGATTTGATTGGTTAACTTGAATAGTAATAACTATAATAGCGGCACTGGATTTAGGTCTGGTGCCGTTGTTTTTTGTGTGGAGAGAATTTGTAATCTATCGAATTTATAGAATTGTTGGGTTAATCAGGCTTAAATTCTGATGTGGCAATCACAATAAAATTTAGAACAAAATCAAAATCTAGATAGCATTTATGCCCCTTACTTTTAGATTTGCAGGATGCCGTAGATGCGATCGCTGAGTCAGAAAGATTAGGTGAGCAGCCAATTCCGTGGGAATCGGTGATGGAAAAGTTAGTTTAGATGCCCTATGAAGTGCAAATATTGCTAAAAGCGCATGGCAATCACTTGGCTAAATATCGTACAATCTGAATAACTTAGGTAAAACACTATGCTTAATTATTTGACTATTGCTGAGGCGCAAGAACAATTGCCAACGCTGTCTAAAAAACTCAGAGATCCAGCGATTATTACTCAAGATGGGAAGCCTGTAATGGTTGCTTTGAGTATGGAGCAGTTTGCTTCTTTGGTGGAAACTATGGAGATTTTAAGCGATCGTGAGTTTGTTTCTAACTTGCGAGAAGGTATTCGTCAAGCGGATTTGGGACAAACAGTTAGTTTAGAAGCCTTGAAGTTAGAGTTGGGCTTCTAATACTACTGTGGAATATAGAATTATTTTTTCTATTCAAGCACAGAAACTTTTTACTGCTATCAAAGATCGCCGCGAACAGAGTGTGATTTTGGCAAGAATTGAGAAGCTTAAGGATGAGCCAGAAAAACAAGGTAAAGCGCTGTCAGAAGAACTATCGGGCTATCGTAGCATTCGGGCTGTGGGGCAGCGTTATCGGATTGTCTACAGAGTTGAGCAGGATCGAGTGGTGGTAGTTATTGTGGGTGTGGGAAGACGAAAGGAAGGGGATAAACGAGATGTCTATGCTGTTACACAAGATTTGATTTCAGATCTAACACTCAATTCGGAAGATGATAACTTTTGATACGATGAGATGATTGCTTAGGCAAACAGCACAAGCTTCGGCTAAGGTTGCTCCAAATACATGTGTAATCGCTGGGAAACCTTTAGCTAAGTCAGTTAAAAATATTGAGTCAGAATTTTGAGGGTTCATGTCAGCTATAGTGTTACACAGGATTTTGTCTTATTGAGATTTCACTAAAATTTAGAGTAAAATTAAATCCAGACGGCACTTATGCTCCTTACTTTTTAGCTTTTGAGTAAAATTATGGCAAAGTTGACGGTTGACTTAGCAACTTCGGCAGATGTTTTGGGAACTACGCCCGAGCGCTTTTTGGCATGGTTATAGTAGAATCAAATAAGAACTAGAGGATGAGATTAGCATATTGTGCAATGAGAGAATCCAAAGATGTATGTTGATGAGCATAAGCTCTTCTCTTTTTCAGAGCAGCAAAGTTATGCTCAATCTTG
>JBIKNH010000317.1:0-2506 GCA_044358815.1 Pseudanabaenaceae cyanobacterium
CACCAGAAACTTTTGCGCTGTGGATTGAAATTCTCAAAGCAGTTCCTAATTCTCGCTTGGTGTTAAAATGCGCTAGTTCTGATGTATTCAGTCCCTTAATTACCGAGAGAATCCAAACCCCCTTTGTGGAACAGGGTATTGATCCTAAACGGATTTTCTTATATGGTGCGTTTGCTACTGATGAAGACCATCTGAATCTTTATAATCAGGTTGATTTGCATTTGGATAGTATTCCCTATACGGGATGTACTACAACTTGTGAAGCCCTGTGGATGGGAGTACCAACATTAACCCTAGCAGGGACGCGGAAAATGGAGCGCATGAGTGCCAGTATTCTCCATAGTGTTGGTTTGGATGATTGTATTGTCCATAGTGCCACAGAGTATGTTCAAAAAGCGATCGCATTAGCCCAAAATCCAGATTATCTCCAATCTTTGCGCTCAACTATGCGCGAACGAATGCAGCAGTCTCCTTTGTTGGATGTGAAAAACATGGCCAGCACTTTAGAAGCAGCTTATCGCCAAATGTGGCAGATTTATATTCAACAAGAAACCCCCGTATCTAACAGCGAAAATCTCCCTAATCATGCTTCTGTTCCGGTGGCATTAGAACCTGTTGATGCTATTAATTACTATCAGCAATATATCGAAAATCATCCTGATGATGCCCAGGGATATTATCATTTAGGTCGAGCTTATCAAGCCTTAGATGATGTAGAAAATGCAATTCCATCTTATTTACAATCCCTTACCATTAATCGCGGTTCTGCTGCCACCTATCAAGCTCTAGGTACATTGTTAGAAGAACAGGAATTAATTGCCGAGGCTGAAAAATATTATCGCTGCGCGCTGTTATTAGCACCTGATAATAGTGAAATACGAGAAATTTTTAAAGGTTTTTTACAACGGTATCGTTCTCAACCTGCTAATAAAGTTATTCCTATTTTTCAGGAAAATGCTAACAATTCTGAAGAGCGTAAATATTTTAAATTCACTAATGCTGATCCTCATGAATGTCTAGTGGAGATTGAGGGTGGAATTAAAGTATGTGTTAAGAATGATATAAACAGCTTGACAACTTATGTTTTACTAGAACAGGGTGATTGGTTTGAGCCAGAAATGAAGTTTATTCGCAAACTCATTACACCAGGGATGGAAATCCTAGATATTGGTGCTAATCATGGAGTCTATACCTTAACTATGGCTAAGTTACTCCAAGGACAAGGCAAAATTACGGCTTATGAACCTGCTAGTTCAGTTGTTTATTTATTGCGAAAAGGTGTAGAAGCCAATGGTTTTATAAATGTAGAAATAGTTAATGCTGGGTTATCAGATTACGAGGGTGAAGCAACTTTATTTCTATCAACAAATAGTGAACTAAATTCTCTACAGTCTGATAGTTTATCTCAACAACAAGAAATTATTAAACTGCTGAATTTGGATCAAGAATTAGCACTGCATAACTGGCAGAAGATTGACTTTATTAAGTTAGATGCAGAAGGAGAAGAAGCCAAGATTCTCGCAGGTGGTAAAAGATTCTTCTTTGAGCAATCGCCATTAATTATGTTTGAACTCAAGCATGGCAAACATATTAATATGCGACTAATTCAGCTATTTCAAAATCTCGGCTATGATACTTACTACTTAGTTTCTGATCTAGGTTGTTTATTTCCTTTTGATGTGAATCAGCCAGTAGATGGCTACCAATTAAACTTGTTTGCTTGTAAACCAGAGCGATCGCAACAATTAGCTGAACGTGGTTTACTAGTAACACAAGTTAAAGAAAAGCCTCTACTTCCACAACCATCCTACTGGTTAGAAGCAATAGCAGCTTTAGGTTATGCAACTCCTTTCCTAAATCAGTGGCAAGAATACGCAAGGGTTGCCAATGCTGATAGTCAAGTTTACTTAGAAGGGCTTAATTATTTCTTTTTAGCAAAAACAGTGAGCCTTTCCCCAGGAGAAAAGTTTGCGGCTTTAGAATATTCATTTAAATGTATTCAGGAAGCTGTTAAGGCTCAAGCTTCGTTGACTAGATATTGCAGTTTGGCTAGAGTAGCGGCAGAGTTAGGAAAAAGACAAGTTAGCGTGGAAATACTGGAAAAATTAATTACCAATATCAATTCTGGTAGATTAATTAGGGTAGACGAGCCTTTTTTGCCTGTGAGTCAGCAATATGATCATCAGATATTTAACAATAATCTGCTAGACTGGTTCTTAGTAAGTATTGTCGAAACCTGTGAGAACAGACGTGTTTTTTCGTCTTACTTCTCAGTTAAACAATCAGTATATTTACTCAGTCAGATTATTCATAAACCCTTCCATAGTTATCAGTCAGAAGGCCGATTACTTCTTGCCAACAAGCGACTTGACGGATAACTATAGGATAAAATTAGTGGCTCTCCCAGACTAGATATGAAAACTTAATACTTAATGCTTACCTAAATTAATTATGTAGCAAGAGATTCAATAAAATCAAAATCAATTTTTATTAAATCTGTTATTTT
>JBIKNH010000318.1:0-2504 GCA_044358815.1 Pseudanabaenaceae cyanobacterium
GTCGGCAATTAAATTACCAACAATTAATAATACTCCACTCATTACTAAACTTGCCATGACTAAATATTGGTCTTTAGCTAATAGGACTTACGCAAGATGTAACTTAAACCCTGATTATTTTGTAGGGGTAATTCATGTAGCTTGCTTCCCGAAGGGTATTACCCCTACTTTCGTTCTATTTTGCGTAAGTCCTGGCTAAAACAGCTTGTAGGTTCACGAAGTGTGGTGAAGCCATAACTTGACAAATGCGTCGGGTTGCGCTGTCGCTTAACCCGACCTACAAAAAATGGACAAGGTATTGTTTGTTTTATAGCCACGAGAATACCTAAAGGAATTGCGATCGCCCATCTGATAATTAAAGAACCTATACTAAAACATTGTCTTAAAAAAAGGAAGGAATTTTGACTGTACCAATATCATATATGCCCTTGGCATCAGGTGGAATTGCAAAGGGAATCATGGCTGGAGGGTCAGTAAATAAGCGTATTTCATAGCGTCCTGGTTTTAAGCCCGAAGTAGCAAACTTACCTGAGCGATTGGTGAATATAGTAACTGGTTGCCAATTACGATCGCCCACAGCAACAATTTGTCCTGATCCTAAAGAAATAGGTTCACCATTAGCATTTAATAACTGTCCTCGCAAGAAAACGGTAGCGTCTGTTCCCACTTGCACTAATGTACCACTGTTATAACTTGGCAAAACTTTGATGACGCGATCGCCTACATCTATTCCTATAGGTAAATTAACTGTATCAATTATGAGATTAGAAATATTATAAGGACTTAAATTTGGCACTACACCAAATCCTAAATTATCAATGCGGGTGGTATAACCACCGGAAATAGGATTAATACCAATTTCTTGACCTTTAATACTGTTTTTGGGAATTACTAAAGCAAAACTATTATTAAGAGGACGTGACCACCCCAAATAACCATCAGCAAATACTAAAGCAGTACCAACATTGAATTTAGTTGTATTGGCCATGGTGTTATTTCCTTTTCTAGGAAAAACCGCATTATGAGATAAATCCCAAACAAAACGATAACCTGTATAAGATAATCGCCCGTTCAAATTATAACTTTTATCATTTTGGGTTAAACTTAAGGAAGGTTTTGGCGTGCCGATAGTTCGCAACGGGTTATAATTCCAATTTAGACGATTGGTAGGTTCTCCCCTATTATTAATATTAGATGATGCTTGGATTGATTGACGTATTCGAGGTAAAGTCCAAGAAAAACTAATGTCAGCACGTTGTTCTTCAAAACCAGTCTGATCAATATTTTGACTGAGATTGAGATTCACATTTAACCCGTTGCGGAAACTCCTAGAGAGACCAAGAGAAACCCTATAAGTATTAGGAATATCTCGCCCAAACTGATATCTGGTACTCAAATTTCCTCTCATATTCCAGAATAATGTTTGACTATAATTAGCAGTAATATCATATAAAAAATTATTACGTGGGTTTGCTTCTCCTACTCTCATAAAATTCCGGCCTTTAGATTCTACAGTTAATTGAAACGAACGTTGAGATGGATTATTTTCCCCAACTTGTAAGTATTCATAACGTAACTTACCAGCATAATCAATTCCTAATTTTTGATCGTGACTGAGGGCAATATCCCAGCCAAAATTACCATAATTAGTAGCCCAAACTCCTTCTAAACCGCCAAGTTGTTGATGGAAATCTGCTTGTAAATAACTGCCTAAAGTCAACTGATTAGTTATACCTAAACGGTGGGATAAAGTCAAAATCGGTTGAGTAAAATCATAAGTGCGATCGCCTGAACTATCAGCAGATGGAACACCCAAACTATAGGCAAATTGTTTTACTCCAGGTGCTAATAAATCCCCAGCTACCGGATTAGAAAAATTCAATCTTTGCACCTGACCCACATCATCTTTAATCACTAACTCTACATCATTAGTACCCCCATTCAAAGGTAAATCGCGGATATCTTGTTGTCCTGCTCGTAACTGTAAAGTCCGTTGTAATCTACCATTAACTAATACATCAACTAATGAATCTTTTTCTAAGAAAAATTCAAATTGGCTAATAGGTCGAGTGACTAAATAAGGTTGTAAACTAAAATTTTTAGCGACAGAAATTCCCAGTTGAGGCTGACTATTTTGATAACCTGTAATGGGAAGAGACAGATCCCCTACTACATAACGTAAAGCTTGTGCTGGTGCATCCCTAACTACTCGCAAATCTCCCCTAGTAAAAGCAGGTTCTCTTCCTTCTGTAAAATTGCCCCGTCCCTCAAACACCCAGTTTTGATAATTCAATGCACCATCTACAGCCAAACGTAAAGGTTGCAGTCCTATATTTCTTTGTCCTGAATCAGACCAAATATAATCTTTATCAGCGCGAAAATTAACATAGCCGCTAAAAGTGCTGGGAAGCACCGCTTTTTCAATATCAGGAGGTAATCTACTAGTATTTAACTGAGCTACATTAGTACGACGTTGAGCAGGTGTAACTTGAATTTGTAATTCT
>JBIKNH010000022.1:0-29606 GCA_044358815.1 Pseudanabaenaceae cyanobacterium
CATCATAGCGGGAGACATATTATCCAACATGATCACCTGGACCCCTAAAGCTGCTGCTTCCTGCACCTGAGCTAGATTCTCCGTCTCTACTTCAATGCTAATTGTAAAAGGACTGTGGCGACGGGCTAGGGTGACAGCGCGGGTAATCCCTCCCACCGCTGCAATGTGGTTATCCTTGAGCATGATGGCATCGTCTAGCCCAAACCGATGGTTAGTTGCGCCGCCTAATTCCATCGCGTACTTTTCGAGAATCCGTAGCCCTGGGGTGGTCTTGCGGGTGTCCACCAATTGAGCTGGGGTATCCACCAGAGCCGCTACATATTTTTGGGTGAGGCTAGCCACTCCAGACAGGCGCATCACTAAATTTAATGCGGCGCGCTCTCCCATTAACAAAATATCTAGTCCTCCCACCAGTTGAGCAATGGGAGTTCCGGCGGTGACCACTGCGCCATCGGCAACCAGCGACTGGAATATTGTTCCTTGGTGCGTTCCTTGGTGATGGGGTGGCTGTGGTGGTCGCGCCCCACTTGCGTCACGGTCTAAAAGGCTAAAAATCCGCTGGGCTAGGGGTAATCCAGCAATGATCCCGTCAGCCTTTGCGGTCCAGGTGGCGTGACCTTGGGGCACAGGGTTAGTTTCAGCAAAAATACTTAAAGTGGAGCGGTCACCACGCCCCAGATCTTCCCGGAGCCAGTTTTCGAGTAAAGGATCTAAAATGATCCAAGGAGGCAGCATTTAGTAATAGAGATTGGTAATGGGAAATTGAGATTCTAGCAATAGCGATGCACTGCTTGATTCACAGCGGATTTTAACACAAAACAATAAGCTAATAATGAACCAATATGGAATTGTTTCTATCAGTTTCCAGGGTTGCGAAAGCAGATTATATTCCATTTCTCTTCTGTTATTAACCAGATTACCTAAGAATTGACTAATAGAATCTCTTAGCGTTTGGTTAAAGGAATGACTTCTTCTCTAAAAATCGTGAAACTACGTTGAAACCCTTGACTATCTGTAAATCTCAGGGATGGCTGCTTTGGATCTAAAAAGAGATTCCTTCTGCCGATCAATTCGCTGGGAATTTGTCCATACTCGCCATTGTAGCGAACCACCCAACCTCTATCACGGGTGTAAGCTGTTTCCACTTTATGCACTATGCCGCTCACAGTTCTAAAATAGGTGCATCCAGGGGTAATTCGATTACTGGCAACAATTAGAACTTCAGCAGGTTCCCCATCAAATAGAGCTTTGTAAATCCGACCATCATTAAAGAGATTAATTTGTCTCACCAAGCCAAATTGAGGATTTTTCAGTTGTACAGCAAATGCCCGATCACAAGCTTCATCGATAGGTGTTTCCGTGCGGAATCTTTGATACTTGTCCACATTTGCCATAGCAGAGGTTGCAGAGGTGGTTATGGACAAAAACAATCCCAGAGCTAGTTTCGGGAATAAGACTTGGCTGCGGCTAAACATTTGTGGCAGATGCATCAGAGCCTCTTGGGGGATGGAGATGATAGATAGAATAATCTTAATCGGCTAGTCTTAACGAGAATTGGAAGTCTCTTGCTGTGATGATTGAGAATCCCCATTAGATAGCGATTCCGTTCCTTTGATTATGCCCCATTGCACTAAAGTCCGCCGCGCCAAAAGTGCCAATGTGGAACCAATCGCCTTAGTAATCGCAATCATCCCGCCAATCCGTCCCATACTCTTCCAAACAAACACCGCCCAATGCCAACCGCTCACGATTTCTTGCCATAGGGTTCTAGTTTTCTGTGGTTCCATAAGTGCAACGCCTCCGATAGTGATTCAATAATGGTGAACTTTGATAGCAATGCGATAGCGAATTGCGATAGATGGTACACCAAAACCGCCGCAAATCAGAAACTCCTATAACAAAAGTTACGCTGCTAAACCACTGATTTGATTCCCAATCAAATAGAATTACCGAAAGGGGTTTGCCAATATTGCCAGTTTTCACGATTAAACGGCGATCGCCACAATTGAATTAACTGCTGTTCCAAGTGCTGCCGTTGCCGTGACGACTGGGGCACATCCCAGGCAAAAGCCATGACTACAGCCACATTCTTTTGGTGCTGATAGTGCAGTCCTTGGTAATTTTGGATGTAACGCTTACAGTCATGATTACCCTGCCAGCGCTTCTGAGAGCGGCAAGTTTCCCCCACGTACAGCAGCAATTGTGCCGCCTGATCAATTACAAAATAGATACAGGCATCATTACCCCCTAGGTTTGGGCTTGCTCCCTGTGGTAACCGATAAAATTCTGCTGGATATACTGGCAAATCAAAAGGATCAAGTAACGGTTTTCCTGTGCAGTTTTCCGTTCCATCTGCCACCTGATTTTCTACCCCATTTAGACACAAACCCTCGATACCCAAACCCTCGGCGGATGCATCCTGATCTAAAAGCACCCCCTGACCATAGCGAAAGCCACCATCAACCTGACCTCTGATGGCAGTTCTAATCCGCAACTGATGATTTAAAACCCCTTGTTTCCAATGCTCTAAAGCATTCACCCCCATTGTCAACCGATAAGTTCCCTTGCCATCCGCTAAAGTTTGGCGTAACTTACTCCGTACTGTTTCTTGTTGAATTGCCTTAGTCTCTTGGTCGCCCCACAAAGATCCCTGCTGATATTCATAACCGTGATGGTTTGTTGGATGTTTGTCTGGGGGGATTCTTTGGGTCATGGGGTCAACTAAATATATTGGCTCAGTATATTAGCTAACCCCAACAGACTAATGCAAACTAATGCAAAAACACCAGTCCCTCCAAATAGCTTGATCCATTAACTAACCTGATGATCAACTAACTCAAGCAGCCTGAAATAAAGAGCCGAAGCAAAACCCTGAAACAAAAACAAATTTGTCCCCCCAACGAATCAAGGGACACCGACGAAGGCATCCCTTTCAGTTATTTAGGTTAACACCTATCAATCTCAGATTAGTTTTAGTTTGAATGATCTAAGATTCAGTGGTTCTACTAAGAGCGTTGTTTGTTATTGCCAAAACGCTCCACCCGAGGTCTAGCTTTATTCACTCGCAACACGCGCCCCATCCACTCAGCATCATTGAGGGCATTGATAGCGGCATCTTCTTGCGCTTCCTGTTCCATATCCACGAATGCAAAACCACGCATCCGACCTGTTTCGCGGTCTGTGGGCAATTGCACCCGAGTTACATTGCCATAATCAGTGAAAACGCTTTCCACATCAGCAGTGGTAGCCTGATAGGACAAATTTCCAACGTAAATCGTCACGGTCTAGTACTCTCCAAAGGAAATCAACGAAAATTCAGCCATTCTTCGGAAAGACCTTGATCGATGCAAACCATCACAAACCTCTTCGCCGAACATTAGCATTGGTCTCTCATTTTACATTTTCTGCCTACGAAAAACGTACTTTGGTTTACATTGTGCGGTTAAATCTTGATTAAGTTTGATTAATAACTGGGCTTTTTAGTGTAGGCACTCATACTGCTTAAATCGTCCTTAGATCCTGTGATCTCAGTCCTAGAAATCCTGGGCGGGTAGTTTGCGCCCTAGAAATTCAATGCGATAGCTGTCAATTTTCATCCCCGTATGGGCTTCCACATAGGCGATCATTTCTGGGGGCAGTTCCACATAGACATCAGCAATGGCACCGGTTTCCTGACAGTGGACATGGCTATGGGGCGTGCTAATGCTGCCATAGAGTCGTCCTTCCCCCCGTTCGAGACATTCGATAATGCCTTGGGTGGCAAGGGCTTCAAGGTTTTGGTACACCGAGGTATGACCAATGGGTTTACCATTTTGGGTGAGGCGGTCATAAATGGCACGGGCAGAGAGATGTTCCCCCGACTGCCAGAGTAATTCCAGGATATAACGGCGCTGGCGGCTGACCCGCATTCCCTTGGCTTGGCACTGATTAAGGGCGTTGAGGAGTCCGTTGGCGGCAGTGGTGACAAGGGGATCTTTAATCATGGCGGCAGAGTTTCAGATACGGGGCGGTGGCGGTAACTATCTAGAATTGTCTAGGGTTGGTGATTGATTCATTCTAGTAATTGTAATAGCCATGTCTCCTATAGACTAAACCCGATGCCCCATAAAATTGTGGATCGACCGCCATAAATTTTTTAATTCGGGGCTGTACATTTGGGGTTCATATCAGTTATGATGGTTGTCCCTAGGGGCGATTAGCACAGTGGTAGCGCACTTCCTTCACACGGAAGGGGTCACTGGTTCGAGTCCAGTATCGCCCATGTTTTAGTTTTGTGGTTTGTGGTTTGCCAGATAGCCGTTGCCGACGGGTTTTCTAGAGGCGTGAACCAGTGTATAGTTTTGTAAGCTTAGTCTGATAATATCCGTACAATTTCACTATAAAACCACTTTACCCAGCGTAAGAAGACGCAAGGAAACATCATGGGAGAAACAATCAACACGTTTATTTTGTGCTCAGTACTGACTTTGGTCGGTATTGGTTTTGGTTACTTCTTGCTGAAGCTTCAAGGCGGCGAAGGCTAGATCCTCAATCTCGTATAATTACGCTGAATTATTCACGGAATTTTTCGTAAAAGACAGGGCGCTACCATTTACGGGGTGGCGCTTTGTTTTATGTTTTTTAGTTTGTACCTCAATCCCCTAGTTTCCCTTTTGCCATGTCGTGCTTATCCCTAATGCCATTAGTGCCATTTACGCCTTTACCCCTGATGGAGTCATTACAGGTTGGGGGTGATGCCACATACCAAAATCAGCGGCTCAGTTTGACGTATCAAGTCACTGGGGATTATGGGCGGTTAGCGCTTCCTGTAGAGAGCTTGAGTTTAGTTAGTGATGGTGATAATCGGCAAGATAATTTATGGCAAGGTTTGTGTTTTGAGGCATTTTTCGGCGTATCAGGACGGGCGGACTATTGGGAATTAAATTTTGCTTTAACTGGGGCTTGGAATTTGTATCACTTTACGGATTATCGCCAAGGCATGACCCCAGAATTGCGCCTTGATCACCTTGATGTAAGTTTAGACACCACAGACACAATCCTTAATTTAGCTCTTAGTTTAGATTTAGCTAATCTAGATTTATCCTCAGATGCATCCCTAGACCTCTCCCTGACAGCGGTTATGGCTGAGGCTGACAGTAATCAATACAGTGATCAATCAGGTGATCAATTAAATAATCGATTAAGTTATTGGGCATTAAAACACGCTATGCCTGAACCGGATTTTCATTGTCGCGATAGCTTTATTTTGCGTTTGCCATAAGAGGCTTGTCATCATTTAAATAAATCTGGAGTCCAGTCTAAACCGAGGTTTGAGCCTCTTGATTTTCTAAGTGAAACCTTTTGTGAAACCCTTTCCTAGTCAAGATTGTAGCGCTCATTGATGACGGTCGGTAGAGATAGCAGAAATGCTAATCAGAGAAATCCATGATTTTCCTATAGGTAAAGAGCTAACGGTGAAGTTGAGCCGCATTAGATAACCTTTGAATTTTACAGATGTCTCTTGCAGGGTCTGCTCCAACGCAGTGTTAGACGGCGATACTGCTAGGAAGCTACCGCAAAGTCTGTATGATGGCGTATTTTAGGTTCATGAAATGCCAATACAATATCTTCTTTTGGCACACCAGCACGAACTAAATCGGTTGCGATACCTTCTTCAGTCCAGTCTTCTTCAATCCAGAACTTATTATCTCGAATGCGAACGTAAACAGTCATACCTGTGAAACGTTCGCCATTTTGCCAACCGAGGTTCATCCAAATATAGTGTCCCTTTGCCTCATCTACGATCATAAACGTTTCAATGTCTGTTCTATTTCGACGATTACATAGTTCTACGTATTCCGTTAAGATCTGCTTGATTAGTTTAGGATACTCAGTTAATTTATCCATTGTCTAATTTCCTCCATTTCTGTATCTACAACAATGAGGGGAAGTTGATGTTTATTCAGAACAAGTTGAATCACATCTTGTTTGAAAAAGCTTCTATAAGCAATTGTACTAACAGCAACATAGAGTTTGCGGTCTGGAGCAATTTCTTCTAAAAGGTAGCGGTAGATATCGTATTGACCAAGAGCCTCCTTTAAATCTTGTATTTTTGATGCGCCGATAAAACTCTTGACCTCGACCACAAGCTTTTGCCCATATCGTTCGGCAGCAATGGGTTGTTCAGCACCAAGATCGGCATACAGGATTGTTTTTTGATACTGAATTACATAGGGATCATCTGTAATTATCCATCCGTCTTTTATTAGGGCATTTCTTACTGAATCGTGGATTGTATCAAGTTTGGGCATGATCTAAGTATAGCCAAAAAATGAGGTGCGTTAATGGAATGTAACGCACCCTACTGGACTGACTGATCAGTTAAGTGGTTTAAGTTATTGGGGATTACAACACGCTGCGCCTGAACCGGATTTCCATTGCCGCGATAGTTTTATTTTACGTTTACCATAAGGGAGGTGTCATTCCAGTAGGGTGTGTTAGCGTCAGCGTAACGCACAAATTTTGAACATTAGATAAGGTGCGTTACATTGCATGAACGCACCCTACGTGAATTAAATTTTTAGATTAACATATCTCAGAAATCTTCATTCGGAACAAGCCAGTCGTCACTTGGTTTATGACCTCCACTAATTGCACCAACTAAGAATGACGTAGTTGCTGAGATGGCACTTTCGATTGCTTCAGACTCTGTTGTTGCCTGGGTTATTGATGGATAATATGGGCTAGCTTGTGTTGGGGTGCGTACGTTATGACTCACTGTAAAGTGATATGGCTCTCTTGAATTTACGCTACTTTTCCAAATCTTGATTCTAATTTTGGGATGAAAGAAGTCTGGTCCTAGATTTAGGAAAATTTTCAATTCACGAACGAGTACGAATGATTCAACTATGTATTTGTGTCGATCTAGAAGAGTGATAACATCATCTGTCTCCATGTATTTCTCCTGTGAATCAATAGCAATTGCTTTGTCACTAAGACCTAACTATGTACTAGATGGAAAAATTCCGTCTAATGCAACTATAAGGCATATAGCCAGAAAGTCAAGATTCCGTCTAATCACCCTATACGTCATGTTATGCGGAGAAATTCTGTCTAATCACCTAAACAGCATATTACCCCGACAATACCATTCATTATTCATGTTGGTTACCACATTATCTCATCATGCAAAAAATGAGCCACCACCTCAGAAATTACTAGAGCATGTCACCATTTAAATCTGGAGTCCAGTCCAGACCGAGATTTAAGCCTCTTGATTTTCTAAGTCAAACCCTTCCTGAAACCCTTTTCTAGCAGAGATTGCACCGCCCATTGATCACAGTCCCTAGTCCCCAGATGCACTGTTTACAGAGTTTTTAGCTATCATGAAAACAACGCTCTTACTTAAACTAAGCTTAAAGTAAGAGCCTAGAAACTATCAACATTACGCAAATTAAGGGTTGTAGATCATGGCATTGACACTCACCGAGAAAATTTTAGCCAAAGCCGCAGGCAAAACAACAGTTAGTCCGGGAGATAACATTTGGGTCAATGCCGATCTACTGATGACCCATGATGTGTGTGGACCTGGCACCATTGGCGTATTCAAGAAAGAATTTGGCGCGACGGCTCAGGTCTGGGATCGGGAAAAAATTGTGTTAATCCCTGATCATTACGTTTTCACGAAAGATGCACGGGCAAACCGGAATATTGACATTTTGCGCGACTTTGCCCAAGAGCAAAAAATCAAATACTTCTATGACATTACCGATTTAAGCGACTTCAAGGCTAACCCTGACTATAAAGGGGTTTGTCATGTGGCATTAGCCCAAGAAGGTCACACTCGCCCTGGTGAGGTGTTGTTTGGCACTGACTCCCACACCTGTAATGCTGGCGCTTTTGGACAATTCGCCACAGGCATCGGTAACACTGACGCGGCTTTTGTGATGGGCACAGGGAAGCTTTTAATTAAAGTCCCTGCTTCGATGAAGTTCACATTTGATGGGGTGATGCCGCCCTATCTCTTGGCAAAGGATTTGATTTTGCACGTCATCGGTGACATTGGCGTTAGTGGGGCAAACTATCGGGCACTGCAAATTGACGGTGAAGCAGTCAGCGCCATGACGATGGAAGAACGCATGACCCTATGTAATATGGCGATTGAAGCTGGGGGCAAAAATGGCGTGATTGCACCGGACCAAACCACATTTGACTATGTGCAAGCCAGAACCAACAAACCCTTTGAGTCCCTTTATGCCGACGATGATGCCAGCTATTACTTCACCAAACGGTATGACGTGAGTCAATTGGAGCCAGTGGTCGCCAAACCCCATTCCCCTGACAATCGTGCCCTAGTCCGAGAAGTCAGTAATGTAAGGATTGATCGGGTGTATATCGGCTCTTGTACTGGGGGTAAAACCGAAGACTTCTACCATGCGGCGCAATTGCTCAAAGGTAATCAGGTGAAAGTGCCAACGTATATCGTCCCCGCCACCCGTAAGGTTTACGATGATCTCTATACCTTGAAAATTGATGACCAAACTCTAGCTGATATTTTCATTAACTCTGGTTGTGAGTCCCCTGCTTCTCCTTCCTGTGCTGCTTGTTTGGGTGGTCCTCAGGATACCTTTGGGCGGATGAATGAGCCAGAGGTTTGTGTTTCTACCACTAACCGGAACTTCCCTGGACGTATGGGTAACAAGCAAGCACAGATTTATTTAGCCTCTCCCTATACGGCAGCGGCTTCAGCCTTGACTGGTAAAATCACTGATCCTCGTGAATTTATCAGCTAAGTAATCTTCAAATAATTGCTAAATAATCACTAAATTATTAGCTGATATTTGAAGTCAGATCCCCCTAAATCCCCCTTAAAAAAGGGGACTTGTGACAGTACTTTTCCCACCTTACCAAGGGGGGCTAGGGGGGATCAAACCGCCTTTCTGGTTCAACCTATAAACTTCCCAATTCATGCCTTATTCTGACTGAACCAAACTAAAGGAATCTAACCGATGGACCTACTAGAAAGTTGTCGCATGGCGGCGAAAACCCTTGTTGCGAATCGCCTCCGTAGTACTCTAACCATGTTGGGCATTATCATTGGTAATGCTTCAGTAATTGCAATGGTGGGTATTGGTGAAGGCGCACAGAAATATGCGGCTAGTCAATTTACTTCCTTAGGTACAAACGTTATCTTCATCATTACGGGTACGGATAACGCCCGACGGAATATTCTCACCCCGCCGAATCGTTTGGTTTTAGCCGATGCTGAAGCCATTGCCCAACAAGTGCCCACCGTGCAAAGTGTCGCGCCGCAAATCACGGGTTCGGAATTGCTGATGGCAGGGAGTAACACCAAACGCGCTAATCTGATTGGCACTAATGCTGGGTATGTGACAGTACGAAATGCGGAAGTTAGTTCCGGACGTTTTTTTAATGATGATGATGTGAAACGGAATGCTAGGGTGGTGACCTTGGGGGCGGGAATCGTGCGGGATTTATTCCCCAATGGTGAAGCTCTGGGCAAATTGGTCCGGATTCGCGGCACTAGCTATGAAGTAATCGGCATCATGGCAGAAAAAGGCGCTTTCTTGGGCACGAATCAGGATGATACGGTGTTTATGCCTCTATCAACCATGACGGCGCAAATTTCGGGACGTACTTCTCCCTATGGGGTGGCGGTTCAGGTGATTAATGTGTCGGCGAAAGATAACAACAGCGTTGAGGCGGCAAAGTTTCAAATTGAGAATCTCTTACGGTTCCGCCATCGCAGTGCAGAAACCTCTCAGGATGGTACTTTCACCATTCGCACCCAGCAGGACGCTCTAGAAATTGTTGGTAATATCAGTGGTGCTTTAACCTTACTTCTCGCTGCCATTGCGAGTATTTCTCTATTGGTTGGTGGTATTGGCATTATGAATATCATGCTGGTGTCTGTGACGGAACGCACTCAAGAAATTGGTTTGCGTAAGGCAATCGGCGCATCACAAACGGATATTCTGACGCAATTTATGGTGGAAGCCGTGATTTTGTCCCTGGCTGGTGGTGCGATTGGTACGCTGTTAGGTATGGGTGGAATTTTTCTGATTGCTGCCACTACGCCCCTGCAAGCTGGGGTTTCCGGTGGTGCGATTCTCTTAGCTGTTGGGGTTTCCGGTGGGATTGGTTTATTTTTCGGAGTCTTTCCTGCACGGCAAGCGGCTAAGCTCGATCCGATTGTGGCACTGCGAAGCATTTAGCAGCACTTAGCAGTATTGAGAAGTACTGAGAAGTATTTGCGGCATCGAGATTGATCTATTCATCTATCAAATAATGGCACATCTCTAAGTTTATGGAAATTCCTACTTCCCTCCGTCAGTCAGCCTTAAAAGAACTGCCCTTAAAAGAACCAGATTCGCAAATCGTTCATTTACAGGGCATCAGCAAATATTACGGAGCAGATGATACATTCATTCGAGCTTTAGATGATGTCAGTTTTACCATTGAACAAGGGGAATACTGCGCCATTATGGGAGCTTCTGGTTCGGGTAAGTCTACCTGTATGAATATTGTGGGCTGTCTGGATCGCCCTAGTGAAGGCAGATATTTCCTTGATGGTGAAGATGTTTCCTATATGCCAGAAAATCAGTTGGCTAAAGTACGGAATCTTAAATTAGGTTTTGTGTTTCAGCAATATCATCTCTTAGCCCAATTGAGTGCTTTAGAGAATGTGATGTTACCGATGGCTTATGCGAATATTCCCACCAAGGAACGCCAAGAACGTGCCGCTGCTGCCTTGGAACGGGTCAATATGGGGCATCGGTTGCGTAATCGCCCCACGGAAATGTCCGGCGGACAACAGCAACGGGTGGCGATCGCCCGTGCCATTGTGAATCATCCAGTGATGCTTCTGGCGGACGAACCAACGGGGGCACTAGATTCCCGCACCACAGCAGAGGTTTTAGATTTATTTGGCGAATTAAATGCCAGTGGAATTACCGTAGTGATGGTGACCCATGAATCCGAAGTAGCACGGCGCACGCGGCGGATTATTTGGTTTCAGGATGGACAGGTGATGCATTCCCATCTCAAACCTGAGGATTTGGGTCATGTCTTGTGACGTTTTTTGTAATTCCTGATTGTCGCTGAGGAAGCCGTACCTGCAAAATATGGTAAATACTTGCAGGTGGTTTCAGATGCTCCCAATTACTTGTAATGATTTTACTGGTAATGATTTGTAGTTAATTGAAAATACTCGCGATTAAATCCAAATCCAATAAAAACTAATAAAAACAATTAAAACTAAATCCAAATTCAGATCAGAATTAAATTAAGATCAAAGAGATTAGCTGAATTCAGCTTAAGGTAATTGAGGAAAAACAACTATGGCAGCAACCTACGCTTTAACAGCTTTCGTCACGATCTGTGCCTTGCTCGTATACTTTGGCTTGGGGATTGGGGTAGGGGTCGCACGGTTTAAATACAAAATCATGCCCCCTAAAACTACCGGTGACGAAAACTTTGAACGGGTTTATCGCGCTCACCAAAACACTCTAGAGCAATTAGTCTTGTTTTTGCCTAGCCTCTGGTTATTTAGTTGGTTCATCAGTGTGTCTTGGGGCGCGATTCTTGGGGGCGCTTGGGTCGTCGGACGCATTGCCTATGCTTGGGGTTATTATGTAGCAGCGGAAAAACGGGCAGCAGGTAACGCCATTGCATCCCTGGCGGGTTTAGTCTTAATGATCGGCACGTTAATCGGTGCGGGTAAGCTAATTTGGTTACAACTGGTTTAGAAAGTTCTAGAGCTTATTTAGCTAGCTAATTCCTTGGGTTAAATTTAGTGTTTTCTTCTGGTACTTTTCTTTTGGTACTTTTACCAGGCGTTTCACTGGCATAAAGCACTAAATTTAGTCAAGCTGGTTAGTCAAGCTGATGATTTACTTATAGTCAAACAAGATAAGAATGGCACGTTATTTAGGGTGCTATTTAGGGTGATTATCAGACAAGATGTCTGACCTGCGAGAGGTAAATCAACGTGGGATGGACATCTTGTCCGTTTATCTGCTTATGAGACTGTCTTAAAATTATTTGCAATGACTATATTAATAAATCATCAATAAACTATTACCAAATGATTAGTTAGACGATTAACAATTAGGTATTTCAATTAAACTACTAATTAAGCTGCTAATTAAACCGCTAGGTTAGCTAACAGCTTAACCTAATGGCTTCATTAATAGTTCAATTACCTATTTGTTGCTATGATTCATTGTTGTGCTTATCCTTGAGATTACCTGAGCTAACCCTATGACCATTGAAGAACTAATCCTCCTGTGTAATCTACAACGCGACACACAAATTTCCCCATTACAGGAGTGGATTTTACGCGAGGCTTGGGAGGGTAAAACCTATGGGGCAATGGCACTCAAGTCCAATTATGTTGAAGAGTACTTACGGCGGACTGCGGCAAATTTATGGTCAAAACTCAGCCAAGAATTAAATGATAATGTCACTAAATATAATCTGCGTAAGTTAGTTGAAAAAAGACCTTTAACCCTAGCCCAAAAACAGTTAATTCGTCAAAATCAGCAACAGCAACAAGAACAACTACCATCCCCTCCAGGGCAAACCTTACCCCTTGGTTCGCTATTTTATTTAGAACATTTTGCCCTAGAAGCGGGAATGCGCAACAGTTTAACTAAGGGTAACTGTTTGCTGCGTATTCAAGGAGCACCAAAATTTGGGAAGACTTCTTTTTTACAGCGGGTAATTAATTACGGCAAAGAACTGCAATATGACTGTATTTCCGTATCTTGTAAAGATATTGCCTATGAAGTTAATAGTGATGATGCGAATAATCCGCAAGTATATATTGCTGCCCTAAATCAACGGATTCACCGTACCCTTGTCCAGCATAATCAGCCATTTGGGGATGACTGCACTACCCTAGTGGAGCGGGATCTGCGCCATGAGCAGCAAAATTTCGATTCTTGGCGCTATCAGTTAGGAGATACGGCGTTATTACTTGTAATTACTGATTTAGACCAGTTACTCAATCAGCCTTTAATTGGGCAAGTGTTGCGTTCTACTATCGAAGAATGGCACCACCAAGCCAATACCCTCCCAGAATATGCAGGTTTATCTATAGTCGTAACCTATACCGTGGAGCAAGCCCATCATCCTTGGCAATATGGGGTTAAATTAACCATGCCTGCCTTAACCCTAGAGCAGGTGCAGGAGTTAGCCCGCCGCTATGGTCTGACTGAAAGTACTCCCGTGCAATTTAATGCTGAACATGGTCGGCTTTTGTATGAGTATGTGGGAGGGCATCCTTTCCTAGTGCAGCAAGCTCTCTATGAGTTGTGGTTGCAGGGTAAAAGTTGTCCTGCGGTGGGACAGTTTACCCCTTGGTTGCAACAGGCGGGGCGACAAAATGGCTGCTTTGGTGAATATATGCGGAGTCTCTGGTTGCAGATAAATTCCGTACCCCATTGGCAGAAGGTTTTATCTTTGATTCCCACAGGGAAGGCAACACGAGCCACTGCGACAGAGCTAAAGCTACCCTATGAAGCCACCTATGAACTAATCAGCTTGGCGATTCTGCATCAGGATCAAGGACCTGATCAGCCTGTTCAGTGGCGCTGTCAACTTTATGAAGATGTTTTGGGACATCTGGCACAACTCAATGCAGAGCTAAATATTGCACCACTAGCACCAGAAACCGCTAATGATGCGAAAGAAAACGGGGAACCAAATATAGCCATCAGTCCGCAACTTGGTTCCTATGGAGGGGAAGTAACTGGCTTAGTTATGGAGTCTCAGGTTTCTGCCCAACCTTATGCACAGCCCAAGGCGCAACAAATTTCGCTGATGTGGCAGGATGGCATAATTCATAAGATGGCTCTGGCGGCAATTTTATGTCAGGTTGACTATTACCATACCTATCGCAAAATCTATGGTGAAGCCGCTGCTAAGGATTGCCTCCATCGTATCAGTCAGGTTTTAAGGGAATGTCTCGATACACATTTGGACTACAGTTATGGACAGTTAGCCATTGTGTATCCCCAAGATGGGGAGCGTTTTTTGATGGTCCTGTCCAATACGGAAACCTATGCCGCCTATTGTTTAGCCACTAATCTCCGTGCCAATGTCAAAGCGCTGAATATTTCCACTAATAGCGTGATGTTGCAGGTGGGAGGATTCCCTGACAGTGTGATGACGATTAGTATTGGCGTGGCGAGCGTTTTACCCACCGAAGCATTACAGCCTAGTTATTTGCTGGATTTAGCGCAACAGGGTTTAGATCAAGCTAATAGCGAAGGGGGAGATCGCATTTGCATTGGTGGCACGACGGATGAAACGGATCTATAGCCTAAATCTCATTAGCCTAAATTCCATTCGTATCAAGATCTGACTGGTGTTATGTGGAAGGTTGCAAACCCCTCACCCCTAGCCCCTCTCCCAAAAGGTCAGAGGGAAACAAGAAATTAACGTGAGTTCGACAATTTTTAGCTGCCATAAGCTTTATGGAACAATAGTTTTGAGAGGTAAGCATACAGCTAAATCCAGTCTGCTATTGAGAATGCAGTCAATAGCTATGCAAGCTTTTATGTAAACAGTATTCCCTGTAATGCTGATCAAATAATGATTACAGGCATCAAAGTTTATCGAACTCACGTTATATTAATTGAGTGATAAATCAAGGCAATGGATTCAAACTTTGGCTAAGATGGAATAATCAAGTATTGCTGAAGGTTAGAGATTATGTTGTACGGAGCCAATCCCAAAGATAAACATCCAATGAAAGGGTTTCCGCAAATCTGCTTTATTCAGAACACTGTGTCAAATCCTAATATTCTCATTGGTGACTATACTTACTACGATGATCCAGAAGACTCAGAAAACTTCGAGCGCAATGTTTTATACCATTTTCCTTTCATTGGCGACCGCTTAATTATTGGCAAATTCTGCGCCCTGGCACGGGGTGTAAAGTTCATCATGAATGGAGCAAATCACAAAATGGATGGATTCTCGACCTATCCGTTTCAGATTTTTGGTAATGGTTGGGAAACCATAGATCCTCAACCCAATGAGCTACCCTATAAAGGCGATACAGTGATTGGGAACGATGTGTGGATTGGTTATGAAGCGGTAATCATGCCAGGGGTAAGCATAGGAGATGGAGCGATTGTGGCGGCAAAGTCAGTTGTGACGAGTGATGTTTCGCCCTATACGATTGTTGGTGGTAATCCAGCAAAGCGTATTCGCCAGCGTTTTGATGATCACGTAATTCAATCGCTACTAGAACTTGCGTGGTGGAATTGGGAAGTTGAAAAAATTACGCGCAACCTAGATAAGATTATGGCGGCAGATATTGAAGCCTTGATTAGCTGTCGGTAGTAATACTAGGAATGTATTTACATGATTCTGGAAGTAAAATATGAAGAGAATAGATTATGACTAGGAACCATCTGAAATGTAGATGCATATCCGTCAATCATAAACTCACATCTTCGTAAATATCAGCCAGAGCCAGCGTCAAGTCAATTGACTGTAAGTGAATCTGACCACCTGCTCCTAAAGATTGCACCAGCCAACCACCATCCACATCGCGGCGATAGAGTTCCACATTAACCTCAGACTGATCGACTAAAACATACTCCTGTAAAGATTCTATTTGCTGATAATTGAACCGTTTTTCCCGTCGATCCAACATGACTGTAGAAGGTGATAGCACTTCAATTAACAGACAGGGCTTCTGTTTAACATAGGGATCGCTATCAGTGGGATCACAAATTACCATCACATCAGGGTAATAAGTTGAATAGTTCGCCGCTGTGATGGTTAGTTTCATATCGGAAGCAAACACACGACAGGGTTTACCCCGTAAATGAGGGCGAATTAGAGAAACCAAATTACTGACAATTATATTATGGGATTCACTAGCTCCAGCCATCGCAAAAGCCTGACCATTGATGAATTCATGTTTGATCGGGCTGTTTTGTTCATAGGCGAGATATTCTGTGTAGGTTAAGTCCGGTTGTCTAGCAAACATAAGCGATTACCTTGGGATAATTTGACTTGCTTCTTGCCAATAGGAGCATGTTACCCAGCCACTTCACCACCTTCCTCGTCTTCCAATGCCGGAGGAACCGTAGTCACCGCCGCAATGGCATCTTCCTTATCTAACTTCTGTAATCGCACACCCCGTGCTGTTCGGGATTGACAAGTGATCGCATCCGTTGCCTGACGCATCACAATCCCACGACTAGTGATAATCATCAACTCTTCTCCGGCATCCACCAGACGCAGAGCAGTCAACTGATCTTGACCACTCTTAAACTTAGTGACGGTTACACCCTTGCCAGCCCGCCGTTGAATCCGTAATTCCGCCACAGGAACCCGCTTGCCATAACCATTGCGCGTTACTACCAAGACCCAAGGACCTTGATTCTTATCATTTTCCGTTTCATTATCAGTAATTTCAGAATTCTCATTCCCATCACCTTCCGGAAGATCATTCTCATTCACCGTTAAATCTAGATCAGTTTCTTCCGTATCGAGGGCTTCGGTTTCCGCTAAACCCGCCGGTAAAATATCGGTACTGACAATTTCATCACCAGGAGCTAGACGCATCGCTCTAACCCCTCTGGTATCACGCCCCATCGGACGTAACTGCTGATGATCGGTGCGGAACCGGATCGCCATCCCCTGCCGCGAACCAACAATGATCGTATTTTCAGGACTGGCTAATCTGACCCAACGCAATTGGTCATCATCTTCTAGGGCAATGGCAATCAAACCATTGGCACGAATATTCGCAAACGCCGAAAGTTTCGTTTTCTTGATATATCCCCCCGCAGTCAGCATCACCAAATAACGATCCTCGGTAAATTCACTCACCGCCAAAATGCTCGTAACCCGTTCTTGGGGCGTGATGGGCAATAACTGCACCACCGCCGTACCACGAGCAGAGCGACTAGACTCAGCGATTTCGTAAGCCTTAGTACTGTAAACCTTGCCGCTGTTGGTGAAAAACAACACATGATCATGGGTGCGACAGGCAAAGAAATGGGCGACGGCATCATCATCCTTCATGTTTGCCCCAGCTTTCCCCCTAGTGGCACGACTCTGGGCAGCGAAAGTATCCACAGGCAACCGCTTGATATAACCTTGGGCGGTCAATAAAATTACCGTCTCGCTATTAGCAATCAGATCAGCGGTGTCAATGTCCCCTTCTTCAGGCAAAATGCGGCTGCGGCGGGGGGTGGCAAATTGTTCTTTGATTGCCAGTAGTTCGTCCTTAGTGATGGTACGAATCCGCTCCGGCGTTTCTAAAATATTTTGTAAATCAGCAATGGTGATCTCTAGTTGCTGATGCTCATCACGAATTTTATCCGCATCTTGGCTTGTCAACCGCCGTAACTGCATTTGCAAAATAGCATCCGCTTGGGCATTACTCAGTTCATATTGTTCCTGTAACTGAGTCCGTGCTGTGCTACTGTCTGCCGCTGCCCGAATCAACGCAATCACCGCGTCTAAGTTATCGAGCGCCCGCAACAGCCCCAATAAAATATGATTACGCTCTTCAGCTTTGCGCTTTTCATAGGCAGTGCGCCGCTGAATCACCTCATACCGGAAATCAATGAAATGTTGTAAAGCTTCCCGTAAACTCAGGGTACGCGGTTCGCCATTGACCAGCGCCAACATATTGCAGCTAAAATTCGCTTGGAGGGGCGTAATTTTATACAGGTTATTCAGCACAACCTTAGGATAGGCATCGCGTTTTAGTTCAATTACCAACCGCATCCCATTACGATCACTTTCATCGCGAATGTCAGAAATCCCTTCGATGCGCTTCTCGTTCACCAGTTCAGCGATTTTTTCGATCACCGCTGCCTTATTTGTCTGGTAAGGCATTTCTGTGATGATAATCGCCTCACGGTCATTGCGGTTGGGATTGCTCAGGGTCTCAAAATCTGCCACCGCTCGCATTGTCACCGAACCGCGCCCCGTCATATAGGTTTCACGGATGCCCCCCGTGCCCAAAATCAGTGCCCCCGTCGGAAAATCAGGACCAGGAATATAGCGCATCAACTCATAATTAGTGAGATCCGGCTGATCCACCAATGCCACCAACCCATCCACCAATTCCCCTAGGTTATGGGGTGGAATATTCGTCGCCATCCCCACTGCGATCCCCGACGAACCATTGAGGAGCAATTGGGGAATCCGCGCTGGCATGACTAGCGGCTCCTGTTGGGAACCGTCATAGTTATCACCGAAATCAACGGTTTCTTTCTCAATATCTTGGAGCAACCCCGTTTCAGAGATGCGGGTCAAACGACATTCCGTATAACGCATTGCCGCCGGCGGGTCATTATCTACGCTGCCGAAATTACCGTGACCATCCACAATGCGATCCCGCATGGAAAAGTCCTGCGCCATCCGCACCAGAGCCTCATAGACCGCCGTATCACCGTGGGGGTGATATTTACCAATCACGTCCCCCACAACCCGCGCACATTTCCGAAACGGACGATCCGCACTGAGACCTAACTCATGCATCGCGTACAAAATGCGGCGGTGAACTGGCTTCAAACCATCGCGCACATCAGGCAACGCCCGCCCGACGATCACACTCATGGCATATTCCAAATAAGACCGCGACATTTCTCCCCGTAAGTCGGTGGGGATAATGCGATCTTCTGGGGTGGGGGTGGAATTAGTCATAAACTGAATCTCTGGGGTGGCTTAGAAAAAAGAAAAATTGCAAAAAATCAAAAACTAACAAAAACTAAATTGAAAAAGTCAATCGAAACAGAGCAGGGGAAAATTTTTAATACACAAAAGCGCGAATGTTAAAGCGTGAATATTTTAGTTGATGGGTGTTCTAGGGCTGGATGATGTGGTACTTATCCAATAAAACCTTATAATCTGAGGGTGTAAGGCTCATGGGCTGAGCATGGATTACGGGACCCAGCCTAGTCCCTACATCACCAAACCAATCAAGAACTAACAACACAATCCACAGAATACAGTTCACATCAATAATCTCAGCAGAACGATTGGATTTGCATTAAACTGCTAACGCAAATTCACGATGCAAGACCCTAGCTGATGCAACCAGCCGAAGGACCTAGCCTGAAAATGATTAGCAGAATAGTTAACGAAACAGTTGGCAAGCGTTTAATCAACCATAACCTTAGGTGAAAACCACATTCCGTAAATTATACTTTGTCATTGCCCCCTAATGCCTGATCATAGGCTAGTAAACAGGCTTTCTTCCCCCTGAGGCAGTTCACCACATCATTACCCATTACCTTAGCCATTACCATTACCTTTGTCCCCATATGCCGTCGTCATCTAGCATCCCCATCTGCTCAACTAAATTCTAGCCAAATTCTAGCCATCTCCATCTAGATCTCCCATGTCTAGGAATGATGCTCTCCCCCATAACTCGATAACTCACCGTCAAACCAATCCATCATGCAAGGAAACCTCAGAGAAATTGATGTCCATAGCATCCTTACCCTCGTCGAATTGGGACAATGGACGGGAGAGTTACTGATCGAAGCCCATAGTAATCAATTTTGGTTTTTGTTTTTCCATAATGGCGAGATCATCTATGCCACTAGTCAAGAAACCAATCTGGCACGACTGCGGGATCACCTGCATGGTATCGGTTTAACCAATGCCCTAGAACAGGTTATGACCGCTAAACTGGGCATTAATGTGGTGGAATATGGGCAAATTTGGTCATTGCTGGAGTCTCAGGTGATCAGCACCAAACAGGCGGTGGGTATGGTGCAACAGATGATCCTTGAAGTGCTATTTGATGTTTTGGGGTTATATCAGGGTACTTTTGTCCTAGAAGTGGGGGATACCCTCGCGCCACAACTAACCAGCGTCCGCTATTCCAATGTGGGGCATGAAATCCAACAATGCCTGAAAAAATGGCACAGCTACGCCCCAAGGCTGACCTCCACCGAACAATGTCCCATCCTCTTACAACCGGAGGCATTGCCCAGCCTGCATCCTTGGCTTGACGGTAATAATTCCATTCGTCGTTTAGCCCGTTATACCCGCCAAAGTATTTTTCAAGTCGCTTCTTTGGTCCATAACGCTATGGTTGCCGGAACAGTGAGCATTTCCCCCATTCCCCCAGTGCCCTTGACTGCGGGCGACGAACCTGCCCCTAAAATTTTGTGCATCGACGACAGCCCCACCATTTGCCGCGCTGTGGAATATATTCTCAACAACAATGGCTATCAGGTGACGGCAATCTCTAGCCCTGTCAAAGCTTTGGGCTTAATGTTTCAACAAAAGCCCAATCTGATCCTGTGTGACATTGCCATGCCAGAAATTGATGGCTATGAACTTTGTGCCATGTTGCGCAAGTCCAGCACCTTCGCCCAAATTCCTGTAATTATGCTCACTGGTAAAGATGGTTTTATTGATCGCGTCAAAGCCCGCATGGTAGGGGCTAACGAATACCTCACTAAACCCTTTGGCGAAAAAGAATTACTCACAATGGTTAAAAAGTACCTGTCCCAAAACCGGAATACCACCAGTCCCGTCAGCGATAGAGGTAACCTTGTGGATCGTCCCCCTTTGGGTATTCTGGGAATGTATTAGCGGTTGACTATTTTTTAACTATTTTTATTGAGCATTTTTACCGATTTAGCATCATCTTTAGCAACACTTTTACCCTAAGCAATATACACTCTGTCTACTGGATCTTTTAGCAGTGGTTTTCGATAATCTTTTTTGGGGATACCCATGAATTTTGGTAACGCCTTCTGGGAATGTATTTTTCATGGGAACGTATTTTTTAGATACATCTTGGCAGTAATTCAATTAAAACCATACAATTATATCAGGTATTATTTAATTATTATTAACCTAAATATCTGACGATTTAAAAGCCAGTAAATCTAAAACAAAGTAGATCTAAAACACAACAAATCTAAAATACAATTACGAGACAGATTGAGGAGTGCTATGAGCTTGGTTTTGGTGGTTGAAGACAGTCCCCTCCAGCGCGAGATGATCGCCACACTATTACAAAATGCAGGTTTTCAGGTAGTAATGGCTGGGGATGGAGTAGAAGCCATCGCCGTATTTGAAAAAACTATCCCCCATTTGGTAGTTGTGGATGTGGTTATGCCAAACATGAATGGTTATGAACTCTGTCGCCAACTCAAAAACAATGATGCGACTAAACACATTCCCATCGTGATGTGCTCCACCAAAGCCGAGGAATTTGATCGCTATTGGGGAATGCGACAGGGGGCAGATGCCTACGTTTCCAAACCCTTCCAACCTGACGAACTAGTGGGTATTGTGCAGGGGCTAATTAAAAAAAAGTAATTAATTTTAAAAAAAGTAGTTAGAGCTGCATTCTGTTTAATTAGGACGTATTCTAGAATGGGTCCTTTCACCAGCCCTCGCCTCCCTATGGCAAAACCCTACAGTTGGGCTTGGTTGAAATGCAGTATCTGCAAACTTTTATCACTCTATTCATGTCTTCACGATGCCATTGAGGCTGCTCTCAAAGATGCTGCACCCTAATTACCTTGAATGTCGCTATAAAATTATTTTTATGATGAATCTGTTTTAAGATAGATGGGGAATATTCACTAAATACAGCGTAACCTATATTTACAAATCAATCTATGAAATCAAGACAGCGGTAAGCATTTATTTGGGTCGGTTGCTAAACCATCCGAAAGGTTTACATCAAACATCTAGAGGGGATAATTGGGTCTAATCTTGCGTTAAGTCAAAAAATCACGGATAAAGCTGTCTGAACATTTAATTTAAAGTATAATCTTAATCTACTATAAATGTAGTAGGTTGGGGCTTAGTCTACAATTTCAGAATTTAGATTGCAGAAGTTCAGACTAAAACAACTAAACTAAAATAAAAAGTCTTGTGGAAAAAGTTTTGTGGTCGAGGACTGAGATTTTTCGGATTAATACACAACAGGACTAAAATCACATAAAACCACATTTCCTATAACGATATTTCCTATGACGATTTATCCCAGCATCTGCATATAGAACTGCTCTGAGCATCTCTGACAATAATTCTCAACAATTCCCAACGGATTCCTATGCAAGCCCATGTAAATTATCGTTCTTAGCTATCAAGCCATTTCTATCACACTATTGTGATTCTGATTGACTGATCTCGCAGGCAGTAATTCTCATTCCTTTCGTGAAGCTAGAACATGAAGTTAGAATATAATGTCACAATGATTAAACAGGTATTTAGTAAAGCAGTCCTCGAAAAAGTTTTTACCGAGATGATCATGGCATTCGGTGGACAAGTGTATGTGTGGAATGCTTTAGAGCAGATGATTTGGGATTCGGTCCATGGTTTGCGTAGGGAAGGTACGCCCATAGAAGAATTAATTCCCAATTATCAGCAAATACCACGTCTGCCTTTAGTTATGGGAAGGGAAAGCCTAGGGTATATTGCCGCCAGTGGTGCCGCAATTAATCATTTAAATTTACTGAGGGACTGGCTGAATTTTACCGTTACCCAAGAGTGGCAAAAACAGGCAATTACCCAAGATGCCCTAGAAAAGTATGAGGAAATTAACTTCCTTTATGACATTAGCCAGGCGATGGCTTGTTGCTTGACGATTCAAGAAGTTGGTACTTTAGTAATCGACGAAATTAATCGTTTATTGCCATTTTCTCAAGCGGCAATTCTTCTGTTGAATAAAAGTCGTGGTGTATTAGAAAGAATTCCCCATGTTAATACGGTAATTCATGAAGGACATCAGGATGATTTGCCCAAGGATGTCTCTACGGACGATGGCATTATTGGCATGGTTATGAATACTGGACGGGCTGAATTGGTTAATGATGTGGAGCAAGATCAACGGTATTTACTATATCGGTTCCATCATCAATCTTTAGCGAAGTCTATGTTGTGTGTGCCGCTGAAAACAAGACAGCGGGTAATGGGAGTGATCTATTTGGATGCTCTGACTACTAATGCTTATACGGCAAAAGATATGACGATGTTGTTAGCTCTGTCATTTCAGGCAGCGCTTTCCATTGAAAATGTCCAATTCTATCATCAGCAAATTATTCTGGAACAGGAACGAAATACCCTTGCAGAACAACTCCGTTCTGATTATGCTAGGGAGTTAGAGAAGTCCGTAGATGCCCGCACTAAAGAGTTTTATGAAGAATTAGAAGAACGACAAAGAGCGGTTGCAATTTTACGTAGTCAGAACTTCATTTTAGAAAAAATTGCAGCGAATCATTCCCTTAAACAGGTCCTGACCACAATTTTAGAATTTGTGGAATTGTATGCTGATGGGGCTTTTGGGTGTGTGATGCTAGTGGAAACCGATCAGGAACAACGGCGCATCTTACGTTCTATTGCGGCTCCTAGTATTCCCGATACCTATTGCAAAGCAGTGGATGGCATGTTGGTGGGACCCGATATCGGAGCTTGTGGTAATTCAGCTTATTGGGGTAAATTAACTGTTACTGCTGATATTAGCATTGATCCCAAATGGAATGAAGTGCGTGCCATTGCTTTGAGTCATGGTTTACGAGCCTGTTGGTCTAAACCGATTTTCACCACTGGGGGAGAGGTTTTAGGTACGATTGCGTTCTATTATCAAACCCCACGCAGTCCCACAGCCCAAGAGTTCGATCTTTTAGCAAGAGCCGGACATTTAGCCCAAATCGCCATTGAGCGGAACTTAGCGGAAAAACATCTCCGCCAAGCGAAAGAAAAGGCAGAAGTAGCCAGCCGTGCTAAGAGCGAATTTCTGGCTAACATGGGTCATGATTTGCGTACCCCTTTAAATGCGATTCTCGGTTTTACCCAACTGTTATTACAGGAAGAAGGGAACCCGCACCAATTAGAACAACTAGAGATCATTAACCGCAGTGGTGAACATTTGTTGGCAATGATCAACGATATTTTAGAAGTATCAAAACTGGAAGCAGGCAAACTCAATGTGCGTCTGGGGAATTTTAATTTACGTGACATGTTGGCAAATCTAAAGGAGATATTTTTACCGACGGCACAGAGAAAGCAAATTTATCTGGATTTTCAAATTGAGGATCAAGTTCCAGAATATGTGATTTCTGATCAAGAGAAGCTTCAGAAATCTTTGGTAAATTTATTAGATAATGCCCTAAAATTCACTGATATAGGGGGTGTGACATTATGGGTTAGTTTTATTAGAAATCCCGACGAGTTAAATAACTGTGATTTATGGGAAGAAAGTGATTATCAATATCATCAACTAGAATTTAAGGTGTCAGATACTGGGATTGGCATCGCCCCTAGCGAAATCAATGATTTGTTTGATGTTTTCAATCGTACTAGAGTTAAGGAAGGAGGAACAGGGTTAGGTTTAGCAATTAGTCGCCGGTTTATTGATTTATTAGGCGGCAAAATCGCAGTTCAGAGCCAAGTTGGTGTAGGCACATTATTCCATTTTCAAATCAAGATCCAGTTAGCTGAACCTAATCTAGAAGGCATTGATGAATCTATACCAAGCCATAATTCCGCTGATAATGTATCCTCTAGTCAAATTCTCAATAATTCGCTCGATGACAGTCTGCATGATTCCCTCAGCAATCATTCCCCTAGTTCGGCTCCGGCTTCAGTTAGTGAATCAGAAAAACATGGAGTTTATGCCCATACTGCACCGAACTATCATAGTAATGTGATGCCAGTTTTACCGAGTTTTACAGATTTGGGAATAGTTGATCCCCACTGGTTACAAGAAGTTTACCGTGCGACAATGCAAATTAATGGGAATCGCGTTAATCAGTTGCTGGACCAGTTGGGGGGTAATCACAGCTTATTAACTGGTCAAATTAGAGCTTTAGTGAATGGCTTTCGGTTTGATTTGTTATTGAAAACATTTAATGATTTCTTTGATGCTTCAGGACGTACACAGCCCCAGAACACCAGCGCTAGTATTACAGCGGAACCAGTGATCACTAAAATAGAAACTCCTGAGCCAATTGGATCTACACGTACACCCCCTCTGCATCATTTTCCTAGGGAAAAGACTAGTAAAAGTAGTCTCAATGGTCTATTAAAGGTTTCAGCAGAATCAAATGGATCTGTTTTAATTATTGAACCTAGTTTAGTACATCGTCATCTATTACAAAAAAGTTTGGAACATTTTGGCTATAAAACTAAGTCAGTCAGTAATTTGACTGAAGGTAAAAATATTTTACCAACAGAAACAATGCTAGTTAGTTTTATCGACTTGGATCAGTTAGTTAGTAATCCTGGGTTTTTATTAGACATTAATGAGGAATATCCAGAAATGTTATTAGTTGGTTTAAGCAATTTACCCCTTGTTGAACTAAAGCAATACTATAGGGAAAAGACTAGTGATGATTCTAGTATTTCAGCTATGTTTAATTCTCTAAATGATTATTTGATTAAACCGATTAGTTTAGAAAAAGTGACTGATTTGATTGAGCAATGGCAACCACTTTTAAAGCCATAATTTAAAAGCCATAAATTAAAACCATAAGAACCATAAATGCAGTCAATCAAAATTATGAAATTAGAAATTTGCAGTTATCTAATTTATTAGTTAGTGTTGGTTGATATTAATCAGTGCTGATGCAATTAGCCTGAAATCTCATGCTAAATCTAACCACTAATTATCCAAAAAGCTGCTATCTTGATTTAGGACCGATTGGAGTTGGCAGAAGGTTTCAATATGGCTACAAAATTCTTCCAATTGTTCTTCCACCCATTTTGCCCCATTATGGGAAGGAGTATCCATACTGTTGACAATGACATGGACCAAAGGCTCCCCAGCATCAGGCAAAATTAAAACCCATGCCTGTTCATCGTAAAAGATTTTCACCCCGTCAATTAGTTCTAAATGATAATTGTGATAGGTTTCTACCATGTGGCGCATCAGAGTTCCCTTAATACTCCAAGGACAACGGACAGAATGAGAACGAAAATGGACTTTTAGTAAATGTTGTCGCACCTCTGATATAGTGCGGTTCTGGGTTTGCAGCCATTCCATCAATTTAGCAATGCTGAACATGGCATCAAACCCCGGATGCAATTGGGGAAAGATAAATCCCATTGAAGCAGCGCCACCAAGTACAGCACCACTAGTATTCGCACAGGTGCGCATTAAAGCAGTGGGACTGGCTCTTGTGCGTACTACCCGACCATGATGGCGGTCGGCAATGCGTTCCACGGCTCCGGAAGCAGTCACAGGCACAACTATGGTACTGCGAGGGGAAGCAGCCAGAGCCATGTCAATCATTAAACTAGTGAGCATTTCGTCCCGTACCGGATGACCAAGTTCGTCAATGAGTGTGAACTTCTCACCATTGGCTCCCACTTGAACGCCAAAATTAGCTTTCACCGCAGTTACCACATCGGATAACTGTTGCAGCATTTGTTCCCTTTCCCATTGATCAGGGGCAATTTCATTTAAACTGGCGTTGAGAACTACCACATCAGTACTGAATTTACCGAGAATGCGTGGTAATACTGCGCCGGAAACAGCATAGACGTAATCAATGACTACTTTGCAAGTGCTATGGCGAATGGATTCTACATCTAGTTGCCGTGCAAAACCGCTGTTGTAATAGTCGAGAACTCGGCTAGGATAACTAATTTCGCCAATTTCTTCGACTCTGGCACGGCGAAAGTCTTCCTTAAAAAAAGCACCTTCAATTTTCTTTTCTTGATTGGTGTCAATATTAATACCATGAGCATCCAGAAACTCAATTAGGACATGATCCCGTCGTTCTGGATGGACACGCACATGCACCCCGCCCACAATGCTTAAACTAGGGGCAGTAAACCGACTAATGGGAATGGCAGTGGATTCTAGGTTCTCAATATTAATTCCCACAGACATTAAACCAGAAATTAAGGAACGGGTTACCATGCGACAGATATTCCGTTGATCTCGCGAGATCATCACATGGGAACCAATGCGCAAAGTTGCACCATAGGCGGCTCCTAATTTAACGGCAAATTCCGGAGTAATGTCAGCATTGGCTAAACCAGAAACACCGCGATTACTGAACAGATGACGCATTCCGGTAGCACCCCAAATCAGATTGGTGGCTAGGGTTGCGCCGGATTCCACCATTTTGCTGGGCCAGATCCTGACATTGGGCATGATGCGAGCTTCTTCGCCAATAGTACACCCAGAACCAATTACAGCCCCTTCCATCACATGGGCACGGCGGGCAATACGACTATTACGGGAAACGGTGCAAGCCCACAGATGACATTCTTCGGCGACCATCACACCATTCCCGACGATGGGGCGTTGTAAGTCGCAGTCAGCAGCGATAGTGACATGATCACCGATAACTGTTCCAGCGGAAATTCGGACTCGCTCACCAATAGAGCAGTTATCGCCAATTAAAACTGGAGCTTCAATGGAAGCGCTGGGATGAATTTGGGTATGTTGACCCACCCAGATCCCCGTGCGTAACTGAATGTAACCCATGTCAAGATGGACTCTGCCGCGAATCGCATCATATTGGGCTTGGCGATAACCTTCTAAAGAACCCACATCACACCAATAACCATCGGCAATATAACCGTACATGGGAATTCCTTCCGCTAGTAGTTTCGGAAAGAGGTCGTTAGAGAAATCGCTGGGCTGATTGCTCTGTAAAAATTGCAGCACACTGGGTTCTAGAATGTAAATTCCTGTATTTACTGTGTCGGAAAATACTTCGCTAGTGGATGGTTTTTCGAGAAACCGACAAATGCGATGTTGTTCATCGGTAATCACCACACCGAAAGCCATAGGTTCGGGAACGCGGCGCAAAATCAGTGTGGCATGGGAACCGTGCTGACGGTGAAAGTCAATGGCTTCAGCAAGATCAAAGTCGGTGACACTATCGCCACTGATGACCAAAAAAGTACTGTCGAGCATTCGTTCTACGTTTTTGACACAGCCAGCAGTACCAAGGGGCTGATCTTCTTCAACCACATACATGATCTGCATATCAAAATCCGTTCCCTCGCCAAAATATTCCCGAATAGTGTCTGGCAGGTAATGCACTGTGGCAATCACTTCACGAATGCCATAGCGCTTGAGAAGATTAAGGATATGCTCGATAATTGGTCGGTTCAAGATAGAAACCATTGGCTTGGGCATATCGCACGTTAGGGGGCGTAGCCGTGTGCCCGAACCGCCAGCCATCAACACTGCACGCATAGCGTTTTCCAATCACTGAATCGTTTGCCACTCAGCATACAATAAATTTTCTGGGATTATCGTAAAATCATCATAAAATTATCTTCAGATATGAACAAAAGTCTTAAAAATTAACATTTTGGGAAATCAATCAAATGTGCCCCCAGGTGCTGATTATTTGACTCTAGAAGTACTGAAACTAAATAACTTAAAAAACTGAAAAGAATTTACGGTTGTTTTAGGTCTGTTGAGCTAGTTCTGTTAGATTGATTGAGAGTTCCAAGGATAATGTAATCGTCTAATGTATAATGATTCGTGAACTTCTGTTCAACGTATTTCTGTAACAGATCACTAATGTATTTCTGTTTAGGTAAGTTAGAATTAGCAAAGGTTCCAAATTGTCTCCTCTCCATTAATTCCCTATTAGGTGTCGAAGAAAGATAGCGATACCATACTAGATTTAGATCTAGATCATTTAAAAGGTTTTTAACTGCGTTTCTTTCGTCTTCAATATTATTTGTTTGTTCAATATTGTAAGTTTTAAATAGTTTTTTATCTTGAATAATTAAGAGTACATAGCCATGATCAACTAAGCAGTTTTGAAATATCTCTTGATATGCTTTAACAGATTGGTGGCGTTTTTGAGGATCTGAGAAAAAGCAATGAGAGATGACAATAAAATCAAAAAAATTCTTTGGTATTTGATCGAGCCAATTTTCTAGATTAAAAATATCCCCAGTTAGAAACTGAAAATAGGTATTATTCGGCGTGGTTTGACTTGCCATATACCTACGCCATAACTGCAAACCACGATATTGCAATGTCTCTCTTTGTTCTATGGAAAAATAAGATAAATGTAGTGGTCTTAAATTAATAACTCTTTGTAAGCTACGATAGAGTAAGTCTAAACCATAGGCAGTTGTGGATGGTCCAGCAGCTAAATCTAAAAGAGTAAATTTCTGGGGTAATAAACCAAATTCATAAATCAAAAGCCATGCTAGATAAATAGTATATGTATTATCTAAAAAGTATTTCATTAGATATACATGGGGTGTAAATTTTTGATTATATGCAGGATCTTTCCCTTGTTTTAAGTTATTTATATCCTTCAAAGCTAACTGTAAATTACGGTTAAGCTGTGCAGGGTTCTCTTTGTATTTATCAAACTCTTCTTCTAAATAATCATAAATTTGTTTTTCTAAATCATCAAACACAATTTGATCAATGCCAGTAATTTGCAAATGGCATGAATCATGGGCGGTAATTTTTAGTTCTTGTCGTAAATAATTAATAGCTTCAGCATCAGGTAATAGACCTTGATCGACTGGTGCTGATAAAACATTAATTTTTGTGACCAAATCATGGTTTATTCTCTTGTGTTGATCTACAAGTTGTTCTAACTTAATCTGCTTATGAAATAAGGTTTCCGTTAGGGATAATTTTGCACCAG
>JBIKNH010000176.1:0-8999 GCA_044358815.1 Pseudanabaenaceae cyanobacterium
ACCCAAGCTTTACACAAAGTGAAAACAATGGCTAAGCGGGGTCGTCCCATTGAAATTGAGGCAGAATTTTCGGCGATTGTAGAAGGATGCTTACGGGAAAGGCAATCCCAGCACTAGGTAGGTCCTTAGGTAGGTCCTATAGATAGGTAATCATGGGTAAGTATTACTAAAATCACTGAGTATTTACTGGATATTACTGGGTATTTCTGGGAATATCACTGGGGGGGATCGTGATTTATCGGAAGATTGGGTTTAAACCCCCGTCCTTCTAGGGCGGCTTTATATTATTCTACTATTTTGTACTAAAATATATAGCATAAGAAACCTCAAGCCATGCTAGTCCTCGAAGCAAAACTAAAAGGCAAAACAGCACAGTACAACCTCATTGACGAGGCAATTCGTACTGCCCTGTTTGTGCGGAATAAAGCTTTGAGGCTATGGATGGATGTCAAGGATAGCGATAAATACGACCTCAACAAATACTGCTCTGTGCTTGCTAAAGAGTTTGAATTTGCCAAAAAGCTCAATTCACAAGCTAGACAAGCCAGTGCCGAAAGAGCATGGTCAGCCATATCTAGATTTTTTGACAACTGCAAAAAGAAAGTGTCGGGCAAGAAAGGGTTTCCAAGATTTAAAAAGCGTGGACATTCGGTTGAATATAAACAATCAGGATGGAAACTATCTGAGGATCGGAAATACCTAACTTTGACCGATGGCTTTGAGATAGGTAAGCTCAAATTAGTTGGCAGTCGGGAGCTTAATTTCTACCAGATTAAGCAAATAAAACGAGTCAGGCTAGTCAAACGAGCTGATGGTTACTATGCTCAGTTCTGTGTCGATGTTGACCGTAGAGAAGAGATAGCACCATCAAAAACCACCATTGGTTTAGATGTGGGGCTGAATCATTTCTATACCGATAGTAATGGTCAAGTCGTTGAGAATCCTAGATTGCTTAGCAAATCAGAGCGTCAACTGAAGAAGTTGCAGCGTAAAGTTTCTAAGCGTAAGAAGGGATCGGCTAATCGTCGTAAAGCAATTAAGCGGTTAGCCAGAAAGCATTTGCAAGTGAGTAGGCAGCGTAAAGACTTTGCGGTAAAGACAGCAAGGTGCGTGGTTCGGTCTAACGACCTGATTGCCTATGAAGATTTGCAAGTGCGGAATATGGTTAAAAATCACAAATTAGCTAAGTCGATTAGTGATGCAAGCTGGTCAATGTTTCAACAGTGGGTTGAATATTTTGGCAAGGTGTTTGGCAAGGTCACGGTTGCTGTACCGCCCCAATATACGAGTCAGAATTGCTCAAATTGCGGTAAGCAAGTTGTCAAAACACTGAGTGAGCGTACTCATCACTGTTTGCATTGCGGTACTGTATTAGACCGTGACCACAATGCGGCTCTGAATATCTTAGCTAAGGGTCTAAATAGGGTAGGGCATACCCAAATTCACGCCTGTGGAGAGTTCGACCTGATGTCAAGTTGATGCAAGTCTACTTGGTAAGTTGTCTCAATGAATCAGGAATCCCCGTTGCTTTACTCGCGGGGAGTGTCAAGCTGGTTAGGTATGAAACAACATGGGTCAAATGTAAACTATTGATGGCAGTTTGATGGCAGTTTTCCTGTCTGTTAATTGCAATTAACTCTAGTTGATTCTCACCAATTCTAATTTCTGCCAAGTCCGATCCCTACCAGAGGTAATCTATTGCTCAAGCGAGCAAACCCATGAGTACACCATTTCTTAATCTACACAATGCCATTGCCCAAAGGGATTTCTTAGTGACGGCGGAGGTTTCACCCCCCAAGGGAGCTAATCCCCAAAATATGCTTGATCAAGCTCGTTGTCTCAAGGGGCGAGTCCATGCTGTCAATGTGACTGACTCCAGCCGTTCGGTGATGGCAATGAGTCCGGTGGTGTCAGCGGTTTTGTTGCAGCAGCAATTGGGCATTGAGGCGATTTGTCAGTTAGCCTGTCGCGATCGCAATCGGATTGGTTTACAGGGAGATTTACTTGGTGCTTATAGTTTGGGTATTCGCAATATTTTGGCACTCACGGGCGATCCAGTCAAAGCGGGGGATCAGCCGGAGGCAAGGGGTGTGTTTGATTACGAATCGGTGCGTTTATTACAACTAATTCGGAAGTTAAATCGTGGTTTAGATGCCAATGAAAAACCCTTAGTTGATGGTGGTACAGGCTTCTTAGCAGGGGCGGCTATTGACCCCCAAAGTAAAAGCTGGTCGGGTTTACAGCGACGGTTTGAGCAGAAAATTAATGCTGGGGCGCAGTTTTTCCAGAGTCAGCTAATTACAGATTTTGAGCGCCTCGATAAGTTCATGCAAGAGGTGGCAAGTCAAACTGATAAGCCAGTTTTAGCCGGAATTTTCTTAATTAAATCGGCGAAAAATGCTCTCTTTCTAAACAAATATGTGCCTGGGGTACAAATTCCCGAAGTTCTAATTGAACGCCTTGCCAATGCAGCAAATCCTTTACAAGAAGGCATGGCGATCGCCGCAGAACAAATTCGCCTAGCGCAACAAATTTGTCAGGGTGTGCATATTATGGCAATTAAAGCTGAGCATCTGATTCCACAAATTCTGGATTTAGCGGGAATCGCTCCGATTGAGAATCCTGAAACTGGTGTAATTCAATCGTAAGACTCGATAATAAGTTCAGTAAATTCAAGTAAATTAAGGATTTAGAAATAAGGATTTAGAAATTAAGTTATGAGATTACACATTGGCGGTAAGCAAGCCCATCCAGAATGGAAAATCTTTGATATTGAACCTCGTCCAGAAGTTGACTTCCTTGGTGATGCAGCAGATTTAAGTCAATTTGAGAATAATTCCATTGAGTGCATTTATGCAAGCCATGTCTTGGAGCATTTTCATCATAGCTTAAATGATTCCCTATTGATGACCTTAGCGGAGTGGTATCGCGTTCTGAAACCCGATGGTCAATTATTAGTGAGTGTTCCGGATTTGAACGTGTTGTGTCGGCTCTACAGTGAGCCAAATATCACTGGTGATGAGAGAATGTATTTAATGCGTGTGATATTTGGTGGACAGTTGAATGAGTATGATGTGCATTATGCTGGACTCGATTTTGAACTGATGACCTATTACTTACGGGAGGTTGGCTTTAGGGAATGGCATCAGATCGAGAAGTTTGATTTATTTGAAGACTGTAGCAGTCTGCAATTCAAAGGGACGTATATTAGTTTAAATCTAGTGATTATTAAGTAGATTTTAGTAAGACATGGTGGCTTAATGACTGTGCTTTTCTAGAAGCTTTTCTAGAATATTTTCAGGCGTTACTGAATCAAGAAATGACTTATAAAAGGAACTTCGACTCGGCTCAGCCCTCGGTGCAAATTGGCTGGGCGGAGTCGAAGTTGTATAGTTGTTTCAGTTAAGGATGGCATAACAAACGGAGACAGATCAACGGACAAGATGTCCATTCCACGTTTTTTATAGCTCATAGGTCAGACATCTTGTCGGACAATGACCCCAAATAACGTGCCATTCCTAATTTGATTGACTATATTCTTTATTTGAATTGCCTATAATTTCTATCGACCTATATCACTAGCAATATAGGTCTAAAAAAGAGAAATCCTAAGCAGCAGCGAATTCTTCATAGGGCACAAAACTCTTCTTCTGTGCGCCACAAATTGGACATTGCCAATCATCGGGGATTGCTTCAAAAGGCGTACCTGCGACAATTCCAGAGTCAGGATCTCCCACCGCAGGATCATAAATCATGGAACACTGACGACAAATCCATTTTTGGGTCGGCACTTTCAGGCTAGGGGCAATGCCATCAAGGGCGTGCAAAGCGGCGGTATATTGCTGGGCGTGGTGCTTCTCAATGGGAGTTAATAAACCAAAATTCTTTGCCGCAGTATGGAACATTGCCGCGTGTTCCTTTGATTCTGCTTCTTGTTCGGCAAATTCCGTAGCGGCTTGGCTATCCTTGTCTGCCACAGCCTGAGCCGTAAATTCAGGATACATCGTGGTGTATTCGTAGGTTTCCCCTTCAATGGCTAAGGCTAAACACCGTGCGGCAATGGCTTTCTTTTCTTCTTCGCTCAAACTAGCGGCATCTTTGACAACTAATTCAGGATGGAGCAACCGGAAGTGAGCGAAAGCATGTTCTGTTTCTTGATTCGCGGTTTCACGGAACAATTTGCTAAGCTCCGTCATGCCCAATTGGCGGGTGACTTCGGCGAAAAATAAATATTTCCGATTCGCCATTGATTCGCCACCGAAAGCAGCTTCGAGATTTTGGGCGGTTCTGATATTAGAAAGATCCATAAGTTTATCCTCGGTGAGTTTTTGGTGAGTTTGAAGTGAATCTGATACCTAAAGCACGGTATTTGCTACAGCAGAATTGATTAGTTAGATTTGGTATGAAGTTAGAATAAGTCTAAATTTAGAGGGTGTCAAGGCTATTTCTCTGTCATGAAGTAGAATCTTTCTTAAGATAGATTGTTTATAATTGGGTTAAATTCCTATTCAACAAGTCAGTTTTGGTGATACCCATGTCCCCTAGATCCCATAATCCTTCCGTAACCCCTGTGCCAACTACGGCATTAACTACGGCGCAAATCCAAGCTCTGCTGCGGGACAAAGGCTTGCGCCCCACCCCCCAACGTCATGCGGTTTATGCCAATTTATTAGGGCGATATGATCACCCTACCGTCGAGCAAATTTTGCATGACATTAGCGAAGTGTTTCCCATGTCATCGCGGGCAACGGTTTATAACACCCTGACAGCTTTACGGGAACAGGGTTTAGTGCGGGAAGTTTTGTTGCAAGAAGGGGTGACTCGCTATGATGCCAACACCTTAGCCCATCATCATTTTGTCTGTAATCAATGCGGTAGTATCCACGATTTACCCTGGCAGGCGTTCCCCCAGATGCCTAACCCAAATGCCTTAGATTTAACAGCCATTGCTCCAGATCTCCAACCAGAAACCTATGAGGTGATTGTGCGGGGTTCGCGCTGCCCCAACTGTGTGACTGACGCTTAGGAACAATTAGAAATCGAATAGAAATCGAAACTGTTAGAAAAAGTCATGGCTGGGGTCTCATTTCGCCTCTGAGGAACTATGAGCTACAGTGACCTTGAGCTAGGGACTATATCCAAAGAAAGTTGTCCATTGGTTGTAAAACTTTAATAATCTTTACATCTGGAAAATTAGATCTAGAAAACTTTAATCACAAGTTTCAATAGTAAAAATTAGCTAAAAAGTAAGCATCATAGGGCAGCGCATCCATGAATCCAAAGTCTGTCGTAGTTGTTGGGGCAGGGATTGGCGGTCTAACGGCGGCTGCCCTGCTGGTCAAACGTGGTTATCAAGTCACCGTTTATGAGCAGGCGGGGGTAACTGGCGGTTGTGCTAGTACTTTTAGTCGTAAGGATTTCACGTTTGATGTGGGGGCGACTCAAGTTGCTGGGCTAGAAGTCGGTGGCATTCATGAGCGGATCTTTACCGAATTAGGCATCACCGTTCCAGCGGCGACCTACTGCGATCCCAGTTGTGCGGTGCTGCTGCCCCATGAGTCAGAACCGATTAATATTTGGCGCTCTGAGAGTAAATGGCAAGCTGAACGCCAGCGGCAATTTCCGGGTAGTGAACCTTTTTGGCAATTTATGGCGGAATTGTTTGCCCCTAGTTGGCGATTTCAAGGTAGAGATCCGGTTTTGCCACCCCGTAATCTGTGGGATTTATGGCAGTTAACCAAGGCAGTGCGGCTCGATACTTTAGGCACCATGCCCTACATTTTGGCAACGGTTGGGGATGCTTTGCGAGGGTTTGGTTTAGCTGGAGATAAGCGTTTAAAGACCTTTCTAGACCTACAGCTTAAACTTTATTCCCAAGCTGACAGTGAAGAAACTGCTCTACTTTATGCCGCGACAGCTTTGGGATTACAACAAGAGCCTTTAGGGTTGTTTCATCTTAAAGGCAGTATGCAGGTTTTAAGTGATTTACTCACGGATTACATCACCGCGAACGGGGGGCAAGTTTTGCTGCGGCATCGGGTGCTTGCCATTGAGCCAAAAGAGGGCACATCTCAGGTGCAGGTGCAAAACCTCAAAGCCAATGGTAAAGATGCCGAAAGTCAGCAACCAGAAGCTTGGTGGCAACCAGCGGATCATGTGGTGGCAAATGTCACAGTTAATGACTGGGTGCGGCTTTTGGGCAAGGCGGCTCCGACAGGCTATCGGCGACGGGTGGCTAATTTACCTCATGGTTCGGTGGCATTCGTGGTGTATTTGGGGGTGGATCGAGCAGCGATTCCCGCGAATTGTCCGCCCCATTTACAGATGTTGGAACGTTACGACGACGAACCCGCCCCCCGACCAAGTTTGCAAAAGAAACCCCATTCTCTATTTATTTCCGTCAGTCAACAGGGGGACGGTCGTGCTCCCGATGGCAAAGCGACAATTATTGCTTCGGAATTTACGGAACCGGATTTATGGTGGAATGAGTCTGCTAACTATAAACAATTGAAAGCGGATTTTACGGAACGGGCGATCGCCCAATTGCAAGATTACTTCGATCTAGAGGGCAAAATTCTCTATCAAGAAGCTGCAACACCGCGCACTTTTGCTCGTTATACGAATCGGGATCGGGGAATCGTCGGTGGTGTAGGCATGAGGGTCAATACCTTTGGTCCGTTCGGTTTTGCGAATCGTACTCCTTTGAAAAATATCTGGTTAGTGGGAGATTCCACCCATCCTGGGGAAGGCACGGCGGGAGTTAGTTATTCGGCATTAACCACCGTGCGACAAATCGAAGCACAGGATAGTTAACAAACTTCTAATCCACTGATGCGTACAACATAAGATTTTTGATCCGTAATTATGAATAATATTGAGAACCAAGAACTAGTTTTATTGTGGTTTGATCATGATTTGCGTGTTCATGATCACGAACCTTTGCACACTGCATTAAGTCAAAATCTCACACCAATTTGTATTTGTTGCTGTGATCCCCGTCAATTTGGACAAACTAGTTTTGGTTTTCCAAAAACTGGCATATTTCGGCTGGAATTTTTGCGCCAAGCTCTGGTTAATCTGCGGCAAAATATTCAAGACTTAGGCGGTGATTTATGGATTTTGTGGGGTGAGCCAGAGGTGATAATCCCTCAACTGAGCCGCACCCTCAAAACCAATGGTAATCCCTTAAATAAAATCTTTTTCCATCGGGCAATTACTTCAGAAGAGGTAACCGTACAAAATCGAGTGATCGAGAATTTAGCCCTGCAAAGTATTACCGCACAAACCTTTACTGGGCATAGTTTACTGCATCCTGATGATTTACCTTTTTCCATAGCAAAACTGCCGGAATTGTTTACTAATTTCCGGAAACAAGTAGAGCATAAAACTAATAATCAATCCGATGTAGACGTTAGAGACATTTATCCAACTCCTAAGAAGCTACCTGATTTAAATAAAGTTTTTTTAGAGGTATTTCTACGGCAACAACAAACAGAAACTAATGCGAATTTGTTACTCCTAGAAAAGCAAATTTCTAATTTACAAAATAACGAATTTTATAGCTATTTTCTTGATGATTTAAATCAGAATTACCATTCTCCCTTAACTACCAATCATTACAAGAATGCTAAATTTCATGGTGGAGAAGCCGCTGGTTTAGCACGTTTAGGGGAATATTTCTGGCAAAAAAATCAATTACGAACCTATAAACAAACTCGTAATGGGATGTTAGGTAATGACTACGCTTCAAGATTTTCCCCTTGGTTGGCTTTGGGTTGTTTGAGTCCGCGCTATATTTACCATGAAGTAAAACGTTATGAAATGGAACGAGAAGCAAATGATTCTACTTATTGGCTGATTTTTGAACTACTTTGGCGGGATTACTTCTATTTCATCGCTGCTAAACATGGTAATAAACTGTTTCGTGTTGGCGGACTGCGAGGGCTGAAATTGCCTTGGCGACAGGCTCAGCGCCTCCCCCATCGTGATTTTTGGGAAGCTTGGTGTAAAGGTAAAACAGGATTTCCTTTAGTGGATGCCAATATGCGCGAACTACTAGCCACAGGATTTATGTCAAATCGTGGGCGGCAAAATGTAGCGAGTTTCTTAACCAAAAACTTGGGTTTAGACTGGCGCATGGGTGCGGAATGGTTTGAATCATGGCTAGTGGACTACGATGTGACCAGTAATTGGGGAAATTGGAACTATACCGCTGGCGTGGGTAATGATGCCCGTGGCTTCCGATTCTTTAATATTACAAAACAGGCACAGGATTATGATGCCGATGGGAAGTATGTTAAGTATTGGTTACCGGAATTGCAGGCTGTGTCAGTGAAACACGTCCATCAGCCTTGGTTATTGTCGAAGGAATTACAAATTAAATTTGATTGCCGGATTGGTGTGGACTATCCCGCTCCGGTGGTGGATCTGTGGCAGTCGGCAAAAGCGAATGAACGGATTTATAACGAGGCTTAAGAACGAAGCTTGATCAGGAACCTAAATCACGGCTCTGAATCGCAGCAGCAAATCATCTCGCCCGTTCATGCCTCTTGCCTCTCTACTGTGGTAAATCAGAAATTAACTGTTCTAAAGCAGTTTGCATTTCTAGGGGCGTGGTGGTGGTCGTGCCGAACTGTCGCACCACAATACTCGCGGCTAAATTCCCTAAAATCGTCGCCTGCTCAAAACTGGCACCATTGGCTAGGGCAAGGGTCAACGCCGCCACCACCGTATCCCCTGCCCCAGTTACATCAAATACTTGGGTACAGTTAAACGCTGGTACATGAAAGGTTTCTAAGGTTTTCTCAGATGTGCCGCCACTGGTTCCGAAACCAAATAAACTCATGCCCTCTTCGCCTCTGGTAATCAAAATCTTTTGGGCGGCGGTGGCAGTGAGTAAATCATGGGCGGCTTGGTCAAGGTGGTTACCAATGGGATAACCGACGGCTAACTCTGCCTCTGGTAGGTTTGGGGTAAAAATCGTCGCTCCATGATACCGA
>JBIKNH010000177.1:0-8932 GCA_044358815.1 Pseudanabaenaceae cyanobacterium
AGTAAGTCATCCCCTAGAACATAGTGGGGCGGGACTAAATTCATCACCTGACGGAGCGGCGTAGTACCTATGGCAGCAACCCAATGGCGGGCATAAAGCACCCTAGGGGTTGGTTTTGGGGCAGTTTGTAAGATTGTGGTAGGGAGAACCGGAGAAAAATTTGGCTCGGCTGTAAACACCTGTAATGCCTTGCCCCTTTGAGCTTTGGACCAGTGGGACTGTCCCCCCACATGGGCTAAGGGCAAGGGCAATTTTGCCCCTTGGTTAACTGCTTCATGGTCAGGGACAAACCGCCACGATCCCGTTACCACATCAATTCCTTTAGCCTGCCATTGCAACCCCAGATCATGGAGTTGATCATCAGTGTGACTGGGGCAATAGTAGAGATTGGCGGAACTGGGCAAAACCCACGCCACCCGCCAGCGGTGCTGATTAGGCTGATTTGCTATGGTCTCGGCTAAGTATGAAAGCAAGTACTGACCAGCGCAACTATCGCCTAAAACCACCCAATCATAGAAATCAGCACTTTTCATAGTCAAATTTGATATTCAAATTTCATAGTCAAAATTTAGCGACACTCAGCAACATTTTGGGGCGGCGTTTTTCGGTACAGAATCTGAAGGATTTTTTATATCGGATCTGCACCACATTTGCACCACAGGATTTAGCCCCCTAGGAAAACTTCCACAGGTAAAGCCACAGTTAGAGCTTGATTCAATCTAATCTTGATTCAACAGGACTTTAAAACTTAATCATCCGACGATGGGCAGCCACCGACTCCACCAAACCAATGGCAATAAAATTAGCCAGTAGTGCTGATCGCCCATAACTGACCCAAGGCAAAGGAATTCCCGTCACCGGACCAGTGCCAATATTCATGCCAATGTTGACGAAAGTTTGAAATAGGACAAACGAGAACACACCGATTGCCAGCAACGAGCCAAAATTATCCCGTGCATTGACCGCCACCACCATCAACCGCCAACATAAACCCACAAAACACAGTAATACAGCCATACAACCCACAAAGCCAAACTCTTCACCCACCGCCGAGAAGATGAAATCTGTATGCTGTTCTGGGATGAAATTTAACTGAGTCTGCGTGCCATTGAGCCAACCTTCGCCCCAAAATTGCCCCGCACCAATGGCAATCTGAGACTGGATCAAGTGATAGCCACCACCTAGGGGATCTTGGCTGGGATCAAGGAACAACAACAGTCGCCGCCGTTGGTAGTCATGGAGGGTGTTCCATAACACCGTACCAATTTGTCCCGCCACCAAATTAACCGATACAGCGGTCACCGTAGCAATCACCCGAAACCAAGGCAGAGAAATCCATGCTGCTACTCCCATCAGCACCACCCAAGCAATCCATGCCGGAATCGCCACATTAAACAACACCGCAGCAATGATCGGTGAAACCATCAACCCCAACCAACTAGCTCGCGCCCCAGCCCAGTAAAGCATCCCCAAAGTAATCGCCGCAAACACCAGAGCCGTCCCCAGATTAGGCTGTTTGAAAATCAAAATCCAAGGGGGCACGGTAATCCATGCCGCTTTAAACATATCCAAAGGGGTGTTGATTTGGGTATTGTGCAACAGCGCCGCCAAAGAAATAATTACCCCCACCTTGGCAAACTCCGACGGTTGAATATTAAACCCACCGATGGTGATCCACCGTTCTGCACCGAGGGCAGTGGTACCAATCAGCAACACCAAAATCAAAGAGATATTCGTTATGGCATAGGTAACCCAGTGGAGCCGCAAGAGGCGATCATAATGGGTGCGGGCAATACTAAACAACAACACAATACCCACACAAGCCGTAACCCAATGCTGCCACCATTCGGTACGGCGATTGCTAAAGTCCGAGCTATAGATCGCGATGCCACCAATAATCGTCAGTAGCAGCGGAAAGATAAACAGCAATAAATCAGCATCACGCCACTCACGCCGTAAAGCGTTCCAGTCCGGTAATTTGAGTCCTTGTAACATGGGCAAATTTGGTTAACCTATAAACTTGGGAAAATAAATTTGGGATGCTTTAGATTTTGAGGATTTTATTTGAGGATTTTAGGGAAAATCTTAGTCTTGACCGGTTGGGAGGAGGTCTTCTCAGACAGTACAGGGGGGCAAATTGCCTGATTAGGCTTGACAAGTGAATCTCAGGTGATGAAGTTGTCTTAAACCTGATCCTGTGCTTGTTCTATGGTAAACCCTAGGATCATCACTGGTTCTTTAGCAAGAGCTTTCAGGTCCGTTGAGCCATCTGATTTAAGAGCGGTAAAATTAACGTCATGAAGTAATAGACCAATGGCGCAGTAAACACATAACTGTCTGCCCGATCCAGAATGCCCCCATGACCTGGCATAATCTGCCCCGAATCTTTGACCCCAGCATCCCGCTTCATCATCGATTCCGTGAGATCCCCCAACAGTCCCGCCACGCCAATCAGCACACCCAGGACAATTCCCAGCGCCCACCAGCGATGCCACTGCAAAACATAAGCCCATACTAAAGTCGTCGCTAAGCAACACAACAGACCGCCTATGGTTCCTTCGACGGTTTTCTTGGGACTAATTTCTGAAAGCTTGGTCCGTCCCAAGGTTTTACCTGTGACATAAGCGCCAATATCCGAAGCCCAGATACAGGTAAAAGCCAGCGCCACATAGATACAGCCTTGGCTAAAATAACCACTAAACTCCCCAATGGACCAGTGCCAAGCCGTCGGTGTATCCAAGCCCCGCAACCGAATCCAGAAACTGGGCAAATAACCACCATAAAACAAGCCTAAAATCGAAGCCGCAATATCGGAAATCGTGGCAGCTTGACGGCGAAATAACAAATAAAAACAAATAAAAGTCCCTGCCAAGGGAATGACTGCATCTGCTAGATTATTTTCCACTTGACAGACCAGGAGCAGGAACAGACTCACCGTTACCGTAATCTTTGAAGCGGGAGTGATTCCCTTAGCCACCACCAAATTAAAATACTCTAATTCGCCAAAGGTCACCAACAGACCAAAGGCAAGGGTAAATGCCCATCCTCCTAGTAACACCGCAACCAGTGCCAAGGGAATGGCGACGGCTGCACTAATAATGCGAGTCCAAGGCATGACATTGACCAACAAAACCAATTCACAGTATCAGCGTGGAGCAAATAGTCAGCTAGTGTTAGTTCAATCGCCTTAGCTATGATTGCCTTTGGTTATGAGACACCAACAATATCAACCCCTGAGGTTATTACCCAGTTGCTTGGTCTGACCACAGGTCAAAATAACCCAGACTCTAGCATACTGTACTTGTATTCTCTATGCACAGCATTCTCTCTAGACCAAGGGGCTGTGTCGTTGTGCCTGCGGTTTGAGGTTGTGGCACTTCCAGTTGCTATGGGTTAATGCTAGTTTGGTAGTGTTTTGGTTGATACTTCCGTTGGTGCTAGTCTTAGCTCCAATCACTTAGCCCCAATTACTTCTCAGCCCCTGAAGTCGCAACTATACACATAATAGTCTGTAGTCTATATGTCACAATCCCCTGCGCCATCCCTAACCACCCCAGAAACCTACTATGCTCTTTTGGGAATTAACCCCTGGGCTTCAGAAATTGAAATCCGCCGCGCCTATCGGGAACTGAGCAAACTTTACCATCCTGACACGACTAGTTTAGCCCCTGCTGTTGCTACGGCTAAATTCCAAGCCATCAATGCTGCCTATGCCACCCTGAGCAATCCTGAACGGCGTAGTGTTTATGATCGGTCGATTCAATTTTCACGGTTTAGTTATTTTGCCCATAATGGCAGCGCCACCCCCAGCAATCTACAAACCGATCAATCCGATGGGCTACCTACCGAAAGACCTCTATCCGGTGGCGAATTGTTTGCCCTATTCTTGATGGGGATTACTTTGGTGCTTTGTGTGGCGTTAGTATTCTTGGTGGGGTGGTTGCGCGGGGATCATTTATTACCAGCCAACTTTGTCCCTCCTACCTATGGGGTGTCGTCCGTTAGTTCCCTATCCATCAGCCCTGCAACTGATCTGTTGTCTTTATCGTCTCTGTCATCTTCTCCACAACTACCCCCTAGCCTCTAACATTCCCCATCCCATTGCGCAAACCCAATCCAACAGCAACTAAATCAACCTCACTAAACTAAATCCCATCCGCTAAACCCATGACGACCCTTCCGCCCGGCAGCACGCCTCTGTATAACCACCCCTTACCCCTAATTGAAACATGGCTGAGTGATAAAGGCTGTCGCCAAGATCAGTCTGACCCTAGTGCTTGGTATATTAATCAAGCTGCTTGGCAGGCGGAATTGGTCATGGGAGCCGAAGAAATTCATATCCGTTATCTGGCTAATGACGACGGTAAAAAAGAAGTACAGCGGTCTTTTCCCTATTCCCTGAGCCGTCAAGATATTGAGGATGCAATTTTTACGGGACCGTAATCTAGCAGATCACAATTTGCATCACAGTCTGTGAGTTTGGCAATCATTACCAATCATTAAACGAATCATTGATCTTCAGCAAACGGCATAGAAGTTAGAGTCATCTGCGTGACAACGAGCCATGTCTATGCCATAGTGTAGACACCATAGAGAGTAGATAGCAGAAAAGTAATATTGCAATTAATATTGCGTTTGGGACAATGTTTCAAATTTTCCCTTCAGGTTTGATTGTGCGCTGACTTGTTTGATTGCTTGTTTGATTGCGCTGGCTTGGTTTTGCCTATCTGGATTTTGTCTGCCTAGATTTTGCCTGAATTTCGTTCATTTCATTGTTTATTTGTGTAAATTATTTGGAGGCTCATTGAGTAAGTCGTACAATGTCGCGGTTCTTGGGGCAACGGGTGCTGTGGGTACAGAGTTACTGGCACTTTTGCAAGAGCGAAATTTTCCCCTAGGTCAGCTTAAACTGTTGGCTTCGGAGCGTTCTGCGGGTAAAACCGTTGCCTATGGCACAGATCACCTCACTCTCGAAGCTGTGACTGAGCAGTCTTTTGCGGGTGTAGATATTGTGTTAGCTTCGGCTGGGGGCAGTATCTCCAAACAATGGGCTGATGCCATCACCAAAGCTGGAGCCGTGATGATTGACAACTCCAGCGCGTTTCGGATGCAGCCCGATGTGCCCTTGGTGGTGCCTGAGGTCAACCCCACCGCCGCCCAAAATCACAAAGGCATCATTGCCAATCCCAACTGCACCACTATTTTGATGACGGTGGTGATCAATCCATTGCATCAAGTGCAGCCGATTCGCCGGATTGTGGCGGCAACCTATCAGTCTGCCAGTGGTGCAGGTGCTAGGGCAATGGAAGAAGTCAAGATTCAATCCCAAGCAATTTTGGCGGGGGCTGAGCCAAAGCCTGAGGTTTTACCCTATCCATTGGCGTTTAATTTGTTTCCCCACAACTCTCCTATGACCAGTAATTCCTACTGCGAAGAGGAAATGAAAATGGTCAACGAAACCCGCAAAATTATGGGGGCGGACCAAATGCGGATTACTGCCACCTGTGTCCGAGTGCCGGTGTTACGTGCCCACTCTGAGGCATTGAACCTAGAATTTGATCAACCCTTTGCTCCCGACCAAGCACGGCAAATTTTGGCTCAAGCTGCTGGGGTCAAGTTAGTGGAAGATTTCGAGCGGAATTACTTCCCCATGCCTATGGATGCCAGTGGCAAGGATGATGTACTAGTGGGGCGGATTCGGCAAGATATTTCCCATGATAATGCTTTGGAATTGTGGCTCTGTGGCGATCAAATCCGCAAAGGTGCGGCGTTGAATGCAGTGCAGATTGCTGAATTGCTAATTGCTAATTCCTGGTTGTAGGCTTGGGTGTAGTCTGGGGTCTGGTAATAACTAGTAATCACTGGTAACAACCCTTATTTTTACTCTCAAGTTATCTAGGGTTATTACCAGTAACAAGTTTTAACAGTAAGTTGCAATGGTTTTGGTCTGTATTTTCTGAATTAATCTTTAGGTCTAAATGAAACCTAACTCTTAATTAGAAATTGCACTGAATATTGATTTGATTTTCCTATGATGAGAACTAACTAGCCTATGGTAAGTACAACTGACTTTGGACGACTGCTGACGGCAATGATTACGCCTTTGACCAATGATGGCGCGGTGGACTATGCCCAAGCGGAAAAAATCGCTGACTATCTGGTGACCCACGGCACGGATACCCTGGTGGTTTGTGGCACTACTGGCGAGTCTCCCACTTTGTCTTGGCAAGAAGAGCACGATCTGTTTGTGGCAGTGCAAAAAGCCGTTGCGGGCAGGGCAAAGATCATCGGTGGCACTGGTTCTAATTCCACCAGTGAAGCGATCGCCGCTACTACTAAAGCCGCTAAACTAGGCTTAGATGGCACATTACAGGTTACCCCCTATTACAATAAGCCCCCCCAAGAGGGGTTATACGCCCATTTTGCTGCCATTGCTGAAGCTGCACCAGACTTGCCGATGATTTTATATAACGTGCCAGGGCGCACTGGGTGTAAACTAGAAGCAAGTACTGTTGCACAATTAGCAGCGGTTCCTAATATAATAGGAATTAAGGAAGCAACGGGAGATGTGGATTTGACCAGCCAGATCCGCGCCATCACCCCACCAGAGTTTGTGATTTATTCTGGGGATGATTCCCTGACATTGCCACTGATGGCGGTGGGTGCAAAGGGGGTGATCAGTGTGGCGGCGCATCTTGTGGGACCGCAAATGCAAGAAATGATGCAACTGTTTGCCCAAGGTCAGCCAGCAAAAGCCTTGCAAATTCACCTAAAGTTGTTACCATTGTTTAAAGCGCTGTTTGTTACGACTAATCCAATTCCCGTTAAGGCAGCATTAAAAGTTTTGGGGTTAGATACAGGGGCGGTACGCTTGCCTCTGGTCAAAGCCTCTGAGCAGTTAGAGACGCAGCTAACTCAGGTTCTGGGGGATTTAGGTTTGTTAGATCCAAATTGTTAAACCAATGTCAGTGGGTAATGTCAGTGGGTTCAGGCTCAAGGGGCTAAATGTCATGATTTGTATTGGCAATACGGTTATTGACAACGCGGTTAATAGTGCAGTTATGCCGTGGTAATCATTTTTGGGGCACTTTTGAGGTGTTTTCATTTTCACAGGATGTTTGTAAGGCGTTTCCATCCTATGCCTTTATAGAGTTCTCATAGAGTCTTTATAGAGTATTCCCTAGATTTGATCGTGATTGATTCCTGTCTGATGTGCATAGACTTTGTGGTTGCAAGAGGTTGGTAACTCCATAGATTTACTGCTATTTGTTCATAATAATTATTTTGTAATTACCTATGAAAATCATTAACACCTGCTCCTGAAACTAGAAAAGGCAGTATGACCAAAGACCTTGGCGTTGGTAACCACAGGTTTAGGGAGATCGATTTGCCGATAATCAATTACTTTGAAAAAATCATTTTAAATATGGTCATAATTGGCGCATACTTGGACTATTATTTTGCTGTTTAATATGCTATGGTTTGAGATACTTCCAGTTTGGCATCGGTGATTAGTTAACTAGCTAATCAACAAAATTACTGAGTAGAAAGAGCCGACATAGATATGAGTTGGGCAAAAAATTTTTCATTCCTTCGGATTAATTTTCCCCTCGGATATTGAGTTAAGTTTGATGATCTTGAGCCAGTCTGGGTAATGTTTCTGCACTCCGTTTCTCCCATGATTTGACATGAGTTTAGTCTGAGATATTCCCCCGATGCAGATGGATAGATCTTAAGTTTCAGTTAGTTTGACTGATTGGTTTGTCGTAATAGTTTGGTTTGTACCATTCTTGATGAGTTTCCCGTATTTTTTAACTTTAGGAGATATTTAATTTATGTCTAATCAACAACCCGCTTTGAAGATTATTCCCTTGGGTGGTTTGAAAGAAATTGGTAAGAACACTTGGGTGTTTGAAATTAATGATGAAATTATGCTGCTGGATGGTGGCTTGTCTTTCCCTGAGGGAGCGATGCCTGGGGTAAATATTGTTTTGCCAGACATGACTTACCTGCGGGAAAATAAACACAAGATCAAGGGCATGATTGTCACCCACGGTCACGAAGATCACATTGGTGGCATTGCGTTCCATTTGAAACAATTTGATATTCCTGTCATTTACGGTCCGCGTTTGGCGATGGCTTTGCTCGAAGATAAACTCAATGAAGCCGGAGTTCTCAATCGCACGGAATTACGTCGTGTATTGCCTCGGGATATTGTGCGGGTCGGTAGTAATTTCTTTGTGGAATTTATTCGCAATACCCATTCCATCGCTGATAGTTTTACAGTGGCAATCAATACCCCCGCTGGTTTGGTCATTCACTCTGGGGATTTCAAGATTGATCACACTCCCGTAGATGGTGAATTCTTTGACTTGCACCGCTTGGCTGAACATGGCGAAAAGGGTGTGCTCTGTTTGATTAGCGATTCCACGAATGCCGAAATCCCTGGGGTCACACCTTCGGAGCGGGCAGTATATCCCAATTTGGAACGAATCATTGAATCTGCTAAGGGGCGCGTCATTGTGACTACCTTCGCTTCTTCGGTCCATCGCATCAACATGATTCTGGAAATTGCCGCTAAATCCGGTCGTGTGGTGAGTGTGGTGGGTCGTTCCATGTTGAACTTGATCGCCCATGCCCGTAATTTGGGTTATATCAAATGCCGTGATGATTTATTCCAGCCCTTGCATAGCATTCGTCAATATAAAGATGATCAGGTGTTGATTTTGACCACTGGTTCCCAAGGGGAGCCAATGTCAGCCTTGACCCGCATCGCTAACCGCAGCCATAAACAAGTGGAAATTCGTCAAGGGGATACGGTAGTATTTTCGGCGAATCCGATTCCTGGAAATACGATCTCGGTGGTGCGTACCATTGATAAGCTGATGGCTTTGGGCGCAACAGTCATTTACGGTAAAGAACGTGGTATTCA
>JBIKNH010000178.1:0-8923 GCA_044358815.1 Pseudanabaenaceae cyanobacterium
TGGTGGCAGTCGTGACGGTATTGCCATTGCCATCAAGCAAGTTCACCGTAATGCCTGCTAAACCAGATTCACCGCCATCTTGAATACCGTTGGCATTGCTGTCTAGCCATACACGGTCACCGATGGAAGCTAGTTGATATAAACCAGCGTCAAGGGTGAGATTATTTTCCCCAGATGTCAGGGTAATGGTTTGTGTAATGCCAGTAGCAATATTGGCATCAGAATCAACGCCATCAGCACCAGCATCGGGGTTACTGAACACATAACCTGTAGGAGCCACAAACTGGACTTGGTATTGACCAGGGTTTAAGCCACTGAAACCATAATTACCATTGGCATCAGTGGTGGCAGTTGTGACGGTATTGCCATTGCCATCAAGCAAGTTCACCGTAATTCCTGCTAAACCAGATTCACCGCCATCTTGAATACCGTTGGCATTGCTGTCTAGCCACACACGGTCACCGATGGAAGCTAGTTGATATAACCCAGCGTCAAGGGTGAGATTATTTTCCCCAGATGTCAGGGTGACGGTTTGTGTAATGCCAGTAGCAATATTGGCATCGGAATCAACACCATCAGCACCAGCATCGGGATTACTGAACACATAACCTGTAGGAGCCACAAACTGGACTTGGTATTGACCAGGGTTTAAGCCACTGAAACCGTAATTACCATTGGCATCGGTGGTGGCAGTCGTGACGGTATTGCCATTGCCATCAAGCAAGTTCACCGTAATTCCTGCTAAACCAGATTCACCGCCATCTTGAATACCGTTGGCATTGCTGTCTAGCCATACACGGTCACCGATGGAAGCTAGTTGATATAACCCAGCATCAAGGGTGTAATTGAAGATCCGACCATCGGACGAGTTAATGGAGAAGTTGGTGTCAGTGGTAGTAATTGTGAAAGTAGGAGTTCTGCCGGTGCCAAGACTAGTATCGGAATCTACATTATCTGCGCCAGCATTGGGGTTAGTGAATACATAGTCAGCAGGTAAGCTAAATTCAATCTGATACTGCTGATTCACCGGCACACGTCTAGGTACGCCATTAATAATTTGAGTAACTACCACTTGTTGGTTTATAGGTAGCACCAACTGATTTAAAGGGCTGCTCGAACTAATCGGGGCTGTGGTGAAATAGTATGTGCCGTCCGCTGCGGTCTGGATACTGCCCAATGTTTGATTATCGGCAGTAGTCGCGATATTACCATCAGCGCCACCACTAATTAGTCTAACAGTCACGCCTCCTAGACCAACTTCACCACCATCTTGAATACCGTTAGCATTGCTATCTAACCAAACTAAATTACCGAGAGAAATGGCTACAGACATGGTTTTAAATGGGGATAGTTGAAATTTATGCGGTTAATTGAAAAACTTTCTGCGAACTTTCTGTGAATAAAAAACTTTAGGCAGTTTCATAACAGTTACAAGATGAAATCCTTGGTACGGTTGAAGATTCGATATGGAAACCTACCAAACGATAACTTTCTAGAATTGCAACGAAACTGAAACCTTTGATGTGGGATTGAAATTAATAGTTTGTTCGCGGTGACTTGTAGCTAGATAGCTTCAATCTTGATGATCTGTCAGTGATATAACTCTGATTATCAGAGTCATATCTTCTCTGAAATATGGTCAACTAAAGGTCGGGCAACCATAGTTTCAGAAAAGATATATTTGGCAGCGTTGAGATCATCTGAAGATCCATTTGGAAAGTGCCCTAGAAAACTGCTCAAAGTCTGATTAAGGCACCGTATGGCAGTTAGGCTGAGAGATTATTTTTCTGAATCCGCTTTTTGCGAGCCAACTGAGCACCACCAAAACCTACGGCTGCAATCACGCCCCAAGCCAAAGCAGGCAAAGGTACAGGTCGGGCTTGTTGCTGTACTGCTACGGCATCATTAACGCACTGCCAGAACAGGCTAGCGGTAAATCCAGCATTGATGTCAAAACCAGCGGGACGAGCAAAACTGAAACCGAAACTGTTGCCATTACCAAAAGCAGAAGATGGAAATCCCATTGCTGTTAGCTGGGTGGAATTTAGATCCGTAATGCCACCAAGATAGGTTCCCTTATTGCTGGGATCAATAGCGGTCTTAATCTCTTCATTCTGAGGATAGTAAGGGCTGTTGATAGGTAAGTCACCAATAGAAGCTGAACCACCACCATTGGTCACTGCGGTTGAGTACTGGCTCAAGCTGTTATAGCGGTTAGCAGTCTGGCTGTCTAAAGCACCGGAATTTGCATACACGCCTCGTTGCATTCCATTATCTTCGGCTGCATAGTCGGAGCGAAACCGAACTGCATAGCTATAGGTTTTACCAGCGGGCTGGTAGCCGCTGCCAGGGGCAAAATCAAAGAACAAGTCACCCCAAGCAATACCGTCATCGGTAATGTCAGTACCGTGTGGGTTATTAGCCCTAACTCCTACATAAACAAATGAGTTGGTAACCTTAATCCCCATGCCATAGATTTCGTAGGGGTTAGTATTTCCCCCGACGACACCGCCGGCAATACCATCCATGGGTGAGTCAATGGCATAGTTCCAACCATTGATCAGGCTACCAGCATAGGAAGCAGCAGGCATAGCTTGGGCGATTCCCATAGCAGCTACAGCAGCGATGCTAGCTTTGAGGGTTGATCCCACTAGTGATTTGGGGGTTAAATTCGGCTTCATTGTGGTGTTTAGGTGGTTATGGATTAATGTAATGACATTGATGTTAATGACGGTGATAACCATCGAGACAAATACAACCCGATAGCTCTACTCACCCCTACGACTGAGATTATTCACAATTACTACTGATCAGGCAATATCTAGAGGTTATGCAAAAGTTAGCCAGAAGTTATCTATTTACTTACATGAAAAAGTTATTCGTTTGGTTATTTTTTGAGCAAATATTGTCCAAATATCATGTCCTCAATCCAGCAAAATATTTGATTAAACCTTGTCACAGAGTAAGATTTAGCCTGATCGACCTTAGCTCTTTATTTAGCTATCGATCATGACGGAAAAGTTACTTGCACAGGTTACTTGGCAAAAAATTGCATTTATTTCAGTTTAACTATTTTATGACTTGGTTGTCACTAATCGGTTCTAACTTAATTTACAGCTTACATTTCAAAGACCACAGCTATAAATTCATCAAATTAGCTTCGATAAACTCATGTGGAATATAAATCATATTTCATCCCTTATAAGGTGACTAATTTATTTTTTATTCAAACTTTAGGGTTAAATTTTTATATATACAAAATAAAAGCAATTATTGCTTTCTAAATTTGGAAGTTTTAGATTAAGTAATAGTTACAAACCTATCCTATGATCAAAATTAGGATTGAGGACTGCAGATCTGAATTTTGTTGCTTCAAGTCAAGCATTTTCCCCTTTGCTGATTCCGTTATCCTTTGGGTATCATCACAATGTCTTCAATGCTGCTGCTTCAAGGTTTCAATTAGCTAAGAACTGTAATATAGGAAGCATGAAGGTTTTGGTTTATTTTTCTTCTTGTATCTTCAAACGTACAATCAGACTAACTGCCAGACTAAACCACCCCAACTAACTGCCCCAGTCACCCCCATGAGCACTGTAATTGCCCCCACGCCAATGCTACGTCATGACTATATTGCGCCCGGCTTAAGTTCCGTTTTTCCTGACAAGCATTTTCCTAACATGATTTCTGGGGATACCGATGGTTGTGGCTGGCAATATTTACGCGGTGATGTGCCCCACCATTGGTATGTCGATCAGCGTCAGCCTAGGGTCGGTTTTCTAAATCGCGATGAGGCACATATTCTCTATAACAATGCTCTACAGTTTGCGGGGAAGCGTGCTCTAGAAGTGGGGTGTTGGCTGGGCTGGTCTGCTTGCCATTTGGCTTTGGCGGGCGTAGTGCTGGACGTAGTTGATCCGTTGTTGGCTCAGGAAAATTTTCGGTCTAGTGTCGTGGCTTCGTTAACATCAGCGGGGGTGATGGAGCAAGTCAATTTGATTGGTGGGAGCAGTCCCCAAGCCGTTACAGACTTAGCCAATAGTGACTTAGCCAATAGTAACTTGGCGAGTAGTGACGGTGAGCCGCGTCGTTGGTCTTTGATTTTTATCGATGGCGATCACAGCGGTGATGCACCGTTAAAGGATGCCATCGCCTGTATGCCCCTAGCAGAACCTGATGCCATGATTTTATTTCATGACTTGGCAGCACCAGAGGTAGCAGCGGGATTAGATTATTTGCGGGAACAGGGCTGGCAAACGATGGTTTATCAGACAATGCAGATTATGGGGGTGGCATGGCGGGGGAATGTCCAACCCGTAACCCATGAACCCGATCCGTCGGTGAATTGGCAGGTTCCATTGCATTTACAGCATTTTCCGATTAGTGGTGTTGCTGATCCCGATTTAGCAGAGTTCCAAGAATTAGCCGCTATTGTGGCACCTTTCACGTTGCTCAGTATCCAACGACTTTGTGCTTTGTATCGTGCTGTCAAAAAGATTTGCGTGGAGGATCGCCCTGGTCACATCGTGGAATGCGGTGCATTTAAGGGTGGGGCTTCGGCAATGATGGCAGCAGTCATGCAGCGCCATAGTCAGCGTCCACGACGGGTTTACAGTTTTGATACTTTTAGCGGTATGCCTGAGCCTGGGGATGTGGATCGATTTCAGGGGATCTTTGCCAATGACACCCCTTTTGGGGCAGGTACATTACAGGCTCCCTTGGACGAAAATCTGCTTAAAATTGCGGATATTTTAGGGGTGAGTGACCTGATTACTCCAGTACCAGGGCTGTTTGCTGACACCCTGCCCCAATGGCGGGAACAAATTGGTGAAATTGCTTTGCTCCATGCTGATGGTGACTGGTATGAGTCTACTCTTGACATCTTCCATTACCTCTATGATTTGGTTACAGACAGAGGCATCATTCAAATCGATGACTATGGTCATTGGGAAGGGTGTCAGGTGGCAATCCAAGATCTAGCCAGGGTATTGGGAGTTCACTTCGATTTGCAGTTTATTGATTACACTGGACGACAATTAGAGAAAGAACATCATATTCTGCCCAATCCTGATCTATGGCACACTGCACTACCACCAGAAACGCTGTTTTCTTTACAGGATGCCTGTTTGAAGTACCCGTATAAAGGAATTCCCATGTTAAAAAATCCCTTTGACATGGCTTTATATCCTTTATTAATTGCCCAAGTTCGTCCTCAGACAATTATTGAAATTGGTTCCTGTGCTGGGGGGAGTGCCGTATGGTTTGCAGATCTCCTGACTATGCAAGGCATTGATGCCCATGTTTATTCCGTTGATATTAATCCAGTGCAACGGGTGCAATATCCTAAAGTAACTTTTCTGGGGGGCGATCAAAACCATTTAGAGGAAGTGTTTACGACGGAATTCCTAGAAAATCTCCCTCGTCCTTTACTGGTAATTGAGGACGGCGCACACTTGTACGAAACTACCTATAATGTTTTGCGCTTTTTCCATCCCCACTTGCGCAAAGGTGAATATATTGTCGTTGAGGATGGCATTATCACGGATTTAGGACAGGATGAAATATATAGAGGTGGTCCTAGTCTGGCGCTGCGGCAGTTTTTAGGGGAACATTTCACAGAATATGTGATTGACCGCCAATATTGTGACTTCTTCGGTCATAACCTCACTTGGAATATCAATGGTTATTTACGGAAAGTCCGTGATTCTCAACCTGAAGCGCCAGCATCATTACCATCATTGCATGTAGTCAGTTTCTTTGATTGGACTCAGACTCCTGAATCTCTTTATGACGAAGTTCAGAAATTAGTGCGCTCTCTCCTAAAAAATCCCCAGAGTGAGTCTATTAATCTCATGTTTTATGCTAAATCAGACATGGCAGAGCTAGCAGATAGCATTTTAGCTGAAGCGGTGATGGCGCTCTTGTTGGAGCCAGATGTAACCATCACCACGGAACCAAATTTAGTAGTGATTACGGAAATTGATGCCACATTATGGAATACGGCATCTCATCATAATAGAAAACTTTTAGTTGTTGATTTAGAAGATACAGCCATGATTGGAGCAGTGGATTTGCATCTAGAAAAAATCACCATGGCTGAACTGGCAACTGTAGAGCTGTAGAGCTTAGCAGCCTTGATTTCTCGGCTAACTGCTCAACAATCTCTCAATTAGAAATCCCTCAATTATTGTTGTCAATTGAGGCTAAGAATCTAAGAGCGTGTTTGAGAAATTTTGATCCCCCTAAATCCCCCTTAGAAAGGGAGACTTTTTTAGTCTTTTCCCACCTTTTTAAGGGGGGCTAGGGGGGATCAATCATTATTTTTAGCGAATATGCAGACTTCCCAAACAACCTCTAATCTAACTATAACTTCCCATTCACCAAACCATTAAAACCATAAACCTCCCTAGAACCACCATAGGGCACTAATTGGACGGGTTTACTGTCCCCTGGCTCAAAGCGGATCGCTGTCCCTGCGGGAATATCAAGTCTCATGCCTCTGGTTGCTTCACGGTCAAACTGTAAAGCAGAATTAGTTTCATAGAAATGGAAATGGGAACCCACTTGAATGGGGCGATCGCCGCTGTTGGCAACGGTAACCGTCACCACGGAACGATTCGCATTTAATTCAATTTCGCCATCATCAGTAATTAATTCACCGGGAATCATGGATTTTTCTCCTGATTAAATTTCTGGCTATTATTCAGCGATTAACTATCTAAAACTAATAACTAACTGTGATTAAAAGTAATACTTCTTAATCACAGTCTAAAACAAAAACAAAACTAAACCACATTGGTTACATGAGGCTGTAACATCATATCCTGAATTATTAGCTTACTGTCATGGCTTTACTTATTCGTCAAAGTGATATTCTGCTTCCTGAAGGTGATTTAATGCGTGGCGATCTGTTGGTGATCGATGGCAAAATTGCTGCCATTGCTCCCAATATTGAGCCGCCGGATCAACCTTGTTCGATCATTTCCGGTGAGGGTTTGACTCTATTGCCTGGTGTAATTGATCCACAGGTGCATTTTCGGGAACCCGGACTAGAACATAAAGAAGATTTAATGACAGCCAGCCATGCCTGTGCGAGGGGCGGAGTCACCAGTTTTTTGGAAATGCCCAATACCCGACCACTGACGATCAATCAAGCGGCTCTCGACGACAAACTACAACGGGCAGCGTCTAAATGTGTCGTGAATTACGGGTTCTTTATCGGCGCTTCGGCTCAGGGCAATATTCCTGAATTACAAACTGCCACCCCCGCCTGTGGTGTTAAAGTATTCATGGGTTCGATGCATGGGGATTTATTGATTGATCAAGCCAGTGTTTTGGAAGAAGTTTTTGCTAAAGTACCGCGCTTAGTGGCGGTCCATGCGGAAGATCAAGCACGGTTAACCCAGCGCCGTCAGCAGTTTTTACCCACCGATGGGAGTCCTGTGGATGTGGCAATTCATTCCCAAATTCAAGACAACCAAGCCGCTCTATTAGCGACGGAATTAGCGGTCACTTTGGCGAATAAATATCAGCACCGCCTGCATATTTTGCACTTGTCCACTAAAGAAGAGGTGGAATATTTGCGCCACCACAAGCAACCCTGGATCACAGCGGAAGTAACTCCCCAGCATTTACTTTTAGATACCAGTGCTTATTCTCGAATTGGTACGAGGGCGCAAATGAATCCGCCCCTGCGTTCCCCTGAAGATTGCGCTGCCCTGTGGCAAGGTTTACAGGATGGTATTTTGGATTTTATCGCCACGGATCACGCCCCCCACACCCTCGAAGAAAAAGCCCAACCTTATCCCAAATCTCCTTCCGGAATGCCTGGGGTAGAAACTTCCCTCGCAGCAATGCTCACCGCTGCGGCACAGGGGAAATGCACCTTAGCCCAAGTCAGTCGCTGGATGAGTGGTAATGTTGCCAAGGGGTACAAGATTCCCCACAAGGGAGAATTACGAGTCGGTTGGGATGCGGATTTGATTTTAGTGGACTGCAAAAACTATCGTCCCGTATTGGCTGCTGAAGTCTTGAGTAAATGTGGTTGGAATCCCTTTGAAGGAGAGTCTTTCACTGGCTGGACTCAGGTGACTATTGTGGGTGGAGAAATCGCCTATGCAGACGGTAAAGTGAATCCTGAGGTGCGCGGTAAAGCCTTAAGCTTTGATGGTTAAGTTTTTTAGAATGTCTTATGGAATTCTATTAAGGTTCTGTCGGAATTAATTGGAATTAATCGGAATTAATTAGTGATGTTATGTGCAGAGAATATCACCCTCACCCCCCAACCCCGCTCTCCCATTAAGAGCGAGGGGGAGTAACACTAATCTCTTATTCCTCTCTCACCTTTTGGGAGAGAGGCTAGGGGTGAGGGTCTTGTGACCTTCCACGTAACACCAGTTAATTAATAGAACTTCCTAATTTTATCATCTATAACGCAAACATCCGAGTCGCCCACAAAGCGACTTGGGTGCGATCCCGTAACTGCAACCGACGCAAAATACTAGAAACATGGTTCTTAACCGTTTGCTCTGAAATCCCCAGTGTTTGAGCGATTTCACGGTTTGTAAAACCCTGACCAATTAGTTTTATGATTTCCACTTCTCGAGGAGTCAGATTTTCTAACTTAAAAGAATTAGATGAAGAATTAGATAGAGCACTAGATCCAGATTTGACAGCCTGTGGAACGGCTCCTATTTTTATCCGATGATTACTTTCTTCTCCCACTTCGCTGGTAATAGTTTTAATCAAATTTGAAGATTGATGAGATAACCCATTGAAACTATTCTGATTTAAAAGGGGATTTGCGAGAGGACTAAGCAGAGGCACTAATTGCTCCATAATGCCCGGACTAAAATGAGTATGACCTCGATGAACTAAACGAATCGCTTGGGCAAGTTCTTCAGGGGGCGTGTTTTTGAGAATATAC
>JBIKNH010000023.1:0-29268 GCA_044358815.1 Pseudanabaenaceae cyanobacterium
CTTACTTGCCTTGGATTCTCGTACCTGTAACGACTTGGCTATTTCCCCTAGTGGCAATGGCTCTCTTGTTTCTGTACATTGAGCGCTAAGCCTTAGCCTGTTTTACAATTACAGCAAAATTCCCCTTCCTTGCCATTTTCTCAAGCAAGAAGGGGATATTTTTATGATAATTCTTTTTCTGGCAATTTCTATCGGTAAACTACTTACAGTTTGGCTTGATCACATCCCCCCTGAAACCCACAAGTCATCTGCTAACAACTAAAGTCATAAATTTAACTCATAAAATTGTAGTTATAAATTTGGAGTCATATTTGAGTCATAGTTTTAGTTGTTAACCGACTTGTTAACTTACTTGTTAATCGAGATATTACCAACATCAACAGCCAATACGAGTATGATTTTGATTTCTCACTCGAAGCACTGCTCAGATGAGCCGCAAGACTAGACCTGTAAGACTAAACGTAATTAAACCTATGGATCGCAGTAGTTTTTTGTCGTATTCTGACATTTGTTCTGCCAAGTCGTTGCAATTATGGGCAGAATCATGGCATCTATGAGGTAAATGTACTAAGGTGTAAATCAAAAAAGCAAGGTAATATTTTTCATAGGGCAGCCATACTTAATAAAACCCAATAAAGTACCATGTGAGTTAAAGTGAAACATCCTCACAAGCATTCACAAAGCACGTATGTAGTTTAGGTGAACAAAGTATGGGTCAGCCAAAGCAGTGCGGTTCATTTATTGTGGTTTGCGCTCCAACAGACAGGAAAAATAGCACACAAGGCGGAGAGAGGTGGATGGATACGGCACAGGACAGAAAGAGATGCTTAGAGCGTCTTTGCTGGGCAACCGAGGAAATAGGTGGTCGGGTTGATCATGAGCAATTTTCTAAGATTGCGAACCTGATCATTCAAGCAATGACTGGTCCATGGCGATATTTCCACACTCCAAGCCATATTTTTGAAGTCGGGGCGGGTGGGGATGCCATTGAGGTGATCGCGGCTTTATTCCATGATTTGGTTTATGTGCAGGTGGATCAGGGCATTAGCGTCAATATCAGCCGCTATATTGCCCCCTATATCAAGGAAGATCGCGGTCAGTTAGTGATTTTAGAATGTCCTGAATTACAGGAAGATGTTATTTTCACCTTAACGACAATGATCTTTGGTTTTCGTCCTGGTCAGCCATTGCTGCCAATGTCAGGACAAAACGAGTTTCTCAGCGCTTTAATCTGCGGCAAGTTAATGGAAAATGTGATTTCCATCGAAAACTTTGTGGAAATCGCCACTTGCATTGAAGCTACGATCCCTTTTCGCACTGCTTTACCATCGGGGCTAACCAGTAGTGACTTGCTATATGGCAGACTCAGCGAAGTTAATCAGAGGTTTCATTTTGACTGGAGCCATCAGCGGATCGTCAAAGTAATTCAGCGGGCAGTGCGGTTAGCTAATCGGGATGTCGAAAACTTTGCTAGTCCCAGTGCCTCCCACTTTTTGAATAACACTTGGAATTTAATTCCTGAAACCAACCATGATCTGAAAAACGTTAACTCTTATACAGTTCATGGTTACCGAATTTCCATGCAGAAGATGGAAGGTTTCATGAATTTCCTTACCCCTGAATTAGTATTTCGGCAGTATCACAACGAGCCAGACAACGCCACCTATAATGCCCTTCTGCAACAAACCCACCTGAATCTAGAAGTATCACGGCTGTACCTAGGAACTAAACTGACTTCCATCAGTATTTTAGAAGCTTTGTCTTTTCGGATTGGGCGTGATATCCCCCTGTCCACCATGATGGGTGAATTGCCCCTTGATGACTCCCCCATTGTGGGTTTAGAGCAATTTTTGCCAGAGGTAGTTGTGCCCTATCAGCCTGCCAATATCCTTGAAAAAGCTGTCCTAGAACTACTGGAAAAAGGTCGCACCTTAAACTCTAGCTATGATGTAAAAAATTCCCCTACAGCGACGTTTATGGTCAAATTCATGGGCTTCGCTGAAGTAGGACGGTTACTAGAACAAGCTAAAGCATTTTTCCGCAGCGAAATCACCGCCGAGGACCTACTCAACGAATGTAACCCCTATGTGGTACGCACTATTACCGATGCTGTAATCAAACTATTTGACTCCCGTAAAAAGTCGCTGTGCACCATTTTACAAACAACGAAGTAATGAAGTATTTAATTTCCCCCTCGATAGGGTCTTCATATGGGCACGGTAAGGGAGATCTTAGTAAGAAAGATACTTAAGATATTTGTCTGAATATAGGGGTGCTAGTGGGCAGTGTGTAACGGATTTACCAAAAGATTTGCAAAAACTTGCAAAAACAGCGAAAAAAGTTGATGATCCCCCTTGACATAATTCGTCTCTAGAAATAATAATAAAGAGCGCTTGAATGAACGAGTGCAAAAGAGCTTGACCAAACGACTCTATAGAAGCATTTTCTATGGAATTTATAGTCAACTCAGTTATATGGGTCTGTAGTTCAATTGGTTAGAGCACCGCCCTGTCACGGCGGAAGTTGCGGGTTCGAGCCCCGTCAGACCCGTTCTAATTTTGATATAGCTTTTGCCTTATGGTGTGGCAGCGGTTTCATGGGTGTATCCCATCCAGTTTTGTGCTGGACTTCGGTTGCGCCCTTGGATTTGTGGCGGTATATTTTGGCAGAGCTTTAGAAAAAGCGTAGGCTAATTGATTGTGGATCAACGATAGAAGTTATGAGCAGATCAACAACATTAAACTTCTTTAAGTTGCTGGGCATAGGTTTGTTGTTATCACTCATCACCTACGGTATTACGCTATATCTCACCACAACGGAGCCTAAAGCCACTACAATCCTAGTCTCTGCCGCCTCAAGTCTTCAACCAGTGCTAACTGAACTGACACCACTGTATGAACGGGCTAATCCAACGGTAAAAATTAATTATAAATTTGCTGGTTCAGGTACTTTATCGCAACAATTACTACAGGGTGCAAAAACTGACGTATTTATTGCTGCTGCACCGGAACATGTCACGGTTTTAGGTTTAGAAAACTTACTAGCTCGCCACAGCAAAAGAAACATCGCCACAAATCGTTTAGCCTTGGTAGTGCCCACCAGTAGCCATTTCAATGATTTGACGAAGCTACCGATTAATGACTTTACTGACTTGTCTAGAGACGAAGTACAACGAGTTACCATCGGTAATCCCCGCTTTGTGGCTGCGGGTAAATATGCACGAGAAGTACTAGAGAAGTCCGGAGTATGGCAGAAGGTAGAGTCTAAACTAGCTTTAGCCAAAGATGAAAAGGCGATTCTTGCAGCGGTGGAAAATGGCGATACAGATGCTGGACTAATTTACTTAACTGATGCTAAAACCTCTGATCTAGTAATTGTGGTTACAGTTAGCCCCACTAGTTTACACTCGCCAATCCTCTACCCAGCAGCGGTCTTACAATCTAGCGCAGCGCAGGAAATTTCTCGAAGCTACATAGATTTTCTGTGCAGTCCATCCGCCCAAGAAATCCTGAAGAAATACAGCTTTGAAGTACCTGACTAGAAATCTTTGCTGCATGGAGAGCAGGCACTACGAGATCAAACAGAATAGTAAAGAGAATAGTTAAAATGCACATAAAAATGCGGGTAAAATGCTAAAGAGGCTGACCGCAAAACCTGTGTCAACCTCTCTAGCTTGGTATTTAGTTGTAATAATACAAAATATCCCTTCGGCATCGAAAGCAACCATACCTGTATTGTAGCGAATGGCTGTAGGCCTATCGATTTGCGCGTGCCCCTTTCGGAGGCATTTGCCATTTCGGGGATATACGGGCTACACGGGGGGGAATAGGATAGCCCTATACATAATCTACCCTACTAGGTTTAAAAATGCAAGTAGTTGGATTAAAAAATTTTGCCGAGTTGGGAGAGTACTTCCTCAGGTTATAGGGGGTGGGGTATTGCCTTGGGGAGCGATGCCTCCAAGTGTGCCCCATGATGTTTTTTAGCATCTAGTCCTATGGCAGCAGATTTCTGTCAATCTAGCCTTTCAATCACGCTTTTCAAACCACCCTTGCTACATCACCCTGCCTAAATCAGGCTTTGCAATGAAGGTATTCCAAAATGTTTTTCCACAAGAGTCCTTTTAAAGCTTTTTAAAGAATTACTTTGAAAATTGTAGTTTCCGAGGTGTAGTGATTTCAAATGTGTCAAAGAGAGGATAAGTTTTTTATAAGTAATTGCTGAATAACTTTCAGATAACTATTTAGATAACCAAAATCACTTTCTAGTCATTGTTGAATTGAATAACTTAAGCTAATGTAACTAAGCAAATGCAGTAAGGTAATTTACTGGATTGCTAGCCATACAAGTGCTATGCAGGTTAATTCTCTGTATTTAGATAGAAGAAATCAGAGAAGTTTTTAATATTTTATTATTCTTTTATTATTCTTTTTTTGCAGTTCAGTACTTCGTCAGGGTTGGTTAAAACTATGATCAATAACACACTAGTTTGGGATATTGCCGATTGCACATCCACAAATATTATTAAGAGTAAAAAATCTTTGGTCAGCCAACCTAAGGCAACAAGGCGGAGTATGACACATTGTGAAACATTGGCATTGTTAGATAGCCGTTTACCAGATATCGATGGTTTGTATGGGCAATTGGCGGCTAATACCATTGGGTACACCATCGCCCCAGCCCATGATGCTTTGATGGTAATCACGCTCCTGTTGGGAGAAACCCGCGCCACTAAGTTGATGATTGTACTGGCGGACGCTGACCAAACACCACGACTTGGTGCGTTGCCTTTAGATCAGGTGGAAATGAGGGCTAAATCTGCGCTGTTACAGGAATGGGCAATTAAAGAAGTAACTTTTTGCTGTGGCGCGATGACTTTGGATAATACATTCATTACGGAATTTGCCCAACTGACTGGTGCTAAGGTAATTGTTAAATCTGATCTCTAGGACAAACTCAGACTGGAAAGCCTATCAGGTCAGCACTTGACAAATTCGGGATGGTTAGAGAGTGGAGTCACAATAGCTAGAACCGGTAATAACTGGGATGACCTGAGTTTGTGTTAGGGCGGTTGGTTGTCATTTGGCTGTAATTTGGCTGTAAATTTAAACACATAGCTGATTTCTGTGATTTCTTACAGTGAAATAGTTTGGTGAAATAATTTACAGTGGCATAACAACGACACCAAACTAATCAAGTAGGTTAATTATGGTTGGGCATTCAATAAATTCTTTCGGTGCACTGCTGACCGAAGGGCTGACTGGTGGGCAGATTCATCAACAAATTCAGCCTCAGATCAGTAACTTTGGGGCTAGCATCGGACAAACTATTTCTCATTCAATATTAGGCGTAGGATTTTCTTCCCTAATTGCTGCTGCACCCATTAATGAATCTACTGCCGAAAACGGTCCGATTATTCTCAGTGGTGTGTTACTCAGTTTGGTAATTATCTATTTAGCCAGTAAAATCGGTGGTGAAATCGCTGGTAAATTAGATTTTCCGCCGGTGTTGGGGGAACTCCTTGCCGGAGTTGTGGTTGGGGTTTCGGCTTTGCACTTGCTGATCTTTCCTGAAGGGAATGCCGCTGCCACCAGTTCCGTAGTCATGGTCATTTTGCAAGTTCTGAATCAACTCCCGCCAGAATCATTACAAGCAGTATTTACGTCTCATGGGGAAATCATTTCCATTTTGGCAGACTTGGGCGTAATTATCCTGCTATTTGAGATTGGTTTAGAGTCGGATCTACGCCAACTTAAAGCGGTGGGAGTTCAAGCAACGGTGGTGGCTTGCGTCGGGGTGGCGGTTCCTTTTGCCGCTGGTACAGCAGGTTTGATGGCATTGTTCCATACCCCTGTCATTCCCGCTGTGTTTGCTGGAGCAGCTTTAACCGCGACCAGTATCGGCATTACTTCCAAAGTACTCGCAGAATTGGGACAGTTGAAAGCCAAGGAAGGACAAATTATCGTTGGTGCAGCGGTAATTGATGATGTATTGGGAATTATCGTTTTAGCTGTGGTGGCTAGTTTAGCTAAGACCGGCGAAATCGATATTATGAATGTGATTTACTTAATCGCTAGCGCCACAGGATTCCTATTAGGAGCGATTTTATTAGGAAATGTATTTAATTCGACATTTACGAAGGTTGCCGAAAAACTCAAAACCCGAGGGAATATTATTATTCCAGCTTTGATCTTCGCTTTCTTTATGGCATTTTTAGGAAACGCCATTCACTTAGAAGCAATTTTAGGTGCTTTTGCTGCTGGATTGGTGCTAGATGAAAGTGATATTCGCAATGAACTGGACGAACTCATTAAACCAGTGGCAGATTTATTAGTACCGATTTTCTTTGTGACCGTTGGCGCACGGGCAGATCTCAATGTTCTCAATCCCGCCGTGCCGGAAAATCGCGCGGGCTTATTGATTGCGATGTTCTTAATTACGGTAGCGATTCTCGGTAAAATCGTGACAGGTTGGGTAGTGTGGGGCATTCCTGACATTAACCGCTGGGCGATTGGTGTGGGTATGATTCCACGGGGTGAAGTTGGTTTAGTTTTTGCGGGTATTGGTTCCGCTAGTGGGGTTTTGGATAAACCTTTGGAAGTGTCAATTATCATTATGGTGATTCTGACGACATTTCTCGCACCGCCATTTTTGCGGGTGGCATTCAATGCAGGTAAAGTACCAGCGGAGAGTGGAGTTAAGCCATAGATTGCTACTCGTTTGAATTTCCAATAAATCACAAATGAATCACAAATAAGTTCCAAATAAATCCCAAACTAAAAGCCTATAGAGACTGTGAATCAAATCACCTCTATAGGCTTTTCAGTTTTTGAGATACGCTGTTATAGTTATTCCAGTTAAGGATGGCACAACAAAGCAGACAGATCAACGGACAAGATGTCCGCTCCACGTTTCTTGATAGCTCGTAGGTCAGACATCTTGTCTGACAATGACCCCAAATAACGTGACATTCTTAATTTAATTGACCATAGTTTGTCTACAGGGCTTTTACACTACTTCAGCAGTGATTTGGCTAGAATCACGAGGCTGAGGATCAAACTCAAACATTGAGTAGACCACGTTACGACGAATTTGGGTCATCATATCAAGGAAGATTTCGTAACCTTCGCTCTTATATTCGATCAATGGATCTTTCTGTCCATAACCACGCAAGCCCACTGATTCCCGTAGACTTTCCATCGCTTGCAAGTGATCGCGCCATAGCACATCAATTTGTTGCAGAATGAAGAACCGCTCCGCTTGACGCATTAAACCCTGCTGTTGGGATTCGATTAACTGCTCTTTGATTTCATAAGCACGGCGCACCTCTTCCCGCAAAAAGGCTTGAATCTCTGGCAGTTGCATTTCATCAAGTTGTTCGGGGGTGAGGTCTTGTAACAGGTTCACAAACTCCTGCACCTTCGCCACCATGCCCTTAATATTCCATTCTTCTGGCGGTAAATCAGGATTAATATAGGCATTCACAATATCATCCATTGTCTTTTCAGCGTATTCCAAAACCCGTTCTTTGAGGTTTTCGCCTTCGAGAACTCGCCGCCGCTCTGCATAAATTGCACGGCGCTGATTGTTCATCACTTCGTCATACTCGAAAACTTGCTTCCGAATGTCATAGTAATAGGTTTCAACTTTCTTCTGGGCATTTTCAAGGCTGCTAGTGAGCAAACCAGAACTGATGGGCATGTCTTCTTCAACTCGGAAAGCATTCATCAATGAAGCAACTTTCTCGCCAGCAAAGATTCGCATCAGGTTATCTTCTAAACTGAGGAAAAACCTGGTTGAACCTGGGTCTCCTTGGCGACCGCAACGACCACGCAACTGGTTGTCAATCCGCCGCGATTCATGGCGTTCTGTACCAATTACATGCAAACCACCCAGTTTAGTTACCTCTTCGTGTTCCGCTTCGGTGTAAACCTCGTATTCCTTTTTAACTCGCTTATAAGCTTCGCGAAGTTTCTGAATCACTGGATCATCTGTGGGAGCTTTCTCAGCAGCAACAGCTAACATGTCTTCGGCTTCCAATTCCATTTTACTTTGCAATCCCAAGGTATCAACGGCAAACTTCACCGCATCCTTGAGCAGGGTTTGGGCTTCTGTGGACAAATCACAGGGGAAAATCGCTTCGGAAGCTTTCCAGGTTTTGCGTTGTTTGGTGGTGTCAGTAGCAAAACCCTGTCCCCGAGGACGTTCTGAACCTAAGCCCCCTTGCACCATCATCTGATCATCTTCAGGGCGGACGATTTGCGGCATGAAATACTCCCGCACCTTCAACCGCGCCATATATTCCGAATTACCACCGAGAATGATGTCGGTACCACGTCCCGCCATGTTGGTAGCAATGGTTACCGCGCCTTTGCGTCCGGCTTGGGCAACGATTTCTGCTTCCCGTTCCACATTTTCTGGTTTAGCGTTGAGCAAATTGTGGGTAATGTTCAATTCACTCAGCAATCGAGAAATCACTTCCGATTTTTCGACGCTGGTAGTACCCACCAATACCGGACGACCTAACTGGTTCATTTCCAGACATTCTTGGGCAACGGCACGCCATTTGGCAGCTTCGGTTTTGTAGACCACATCTGCCCAGTCACCACGACCGCTCTTCCGATTAGTGGGAATCGTAGTAACTTCGAGATTATAAATTTTACTAAATTCTGCTTCTTCGGTTTTCGCTGTACCGGTCATCCCGCCCAATTTGGGATAGAGCAAGAAGAAATTCTGGTAAGTAATCGTCGCCAGAGTTTGGCTTTCGGGTTGGATTTCCACCCCTTCTTTGGCTTCAATAGCTTGGTGGATGCCATCACTCCAACGGCGACCGGGCATTACCCGACCCGTGAATTCATCCACGATAATTACTTCACCATCGCGGACGATGTAGTTCACATCCAACAGGAACAATTCCTTAGCTTTGAGGGCATTGAAAACGTAATGCGCCCAAGGATCTTGCTGATCGAACAGATCCGTTACCCCTAGGAGTTCTTCTGCCTTTTGGAAACCTTCATCATTGAGAATTACATTACGCTGCTTTTCATCTACTTCGTAATGGGTTTCTTTGAGCAACTGATTGGCAATGTCTACGGCGTAGTGATACTTTTCGCTGGACCGGTCCACCATACCAGAAATAATCAACGGGGTGCGGGCTTCGTCCACTAGCACCGAGTCCACTTCGTCAATTACGCAGAAGTTAAAATTACGCTGTACCACCTCTTCGATGGATGTCGCCATGTTGTCCCGCAGGTAATCAAAACCTAGCTCACTGTTGGTGGCATAAGTGATGTCACAGTTATAATTTTTGCGGCGTTCCGCTGGCTCCATTGAGTTTTGGATCAAACCCACCGACAAGCCCAAAAATCGATGTACTTGTCCCATCCATTCCGCGTCCCGACGGGCAAGGTAGTCATTCACCGTAACGACGTGGACCCCTTTGCCCGAAAGAGCGTTGAGATAGCTGGGCAAAGTGGATACTAGGGTTTTACCTTCACCGGTTTTCATTTCGGCAATTTCGCCTCGATGTAAGGTCATACCGCCAAGCATTTGGACATCATAGTGCCGCAAGCCTAAAACCCGTTTCGCGGCTTCTCGGACTACGGCAAAAGCTTCGGGCAGGAGATCGTCGAGATCTTCACCCTTGGCTAAACGCCCTCTAAATTCGTCGGTTTTACCCCGCAGTTGTTCGTCCGTTAGCGCCTCAAGTTCTGGTTCTAGGGAGTTAATTAGGGCTATATCGGGGCGTAATTTGTCTAGTTTGCGTTTGTTAGGGTCGCCAATCAGAGCCTTGAGGTTGAACATAACTGCGAAATAATGGGGGGTAATGAGCGGTTTAAATGAACAGAATTGATTTAAGGGAGTGGATGAGGAGGCTGATTTCTAGACTTTTCCAGACTATTTTTTAGACTATTGGGGAGCTAAACCATAAAAAACCATAGGAAAACATAAACGGGGCATGTCAGAAATGGGTTAATGCGGTTAATGCAAAGGGGCATCAAGAAGGAATCAAGAAAACCTAAGTGTTAAACGATATTAAACGATCCACCAGGGTATCAAATCATTGTGATCAATTATGATCAGTGATCAATCATGATTAAACGGGCGATCAGGTGAGAGATCAACTTACTGTCATCATGCCATCTATCCTAGTCTATTCTTTGCCTTACTACGGGCTATGGCTAAGGGATAGTTTCCCGAACCCAACCAGAGACAGATTTACCCCTGATTACGCCTAATAGCGGATGCGTGGGTCGATCCAAGCGTTGACTACATCGATGACAATGCTAGTTAGGACGACGATGGCGGCAAAAAAGACCACAATTCCCTGAACTACAGGATAATCACGGCTGGAAATGGCTTCAAACAGACGGTTCGCCAAACCAGGCCAGGAGAAAGTTACTTCGGTTAAGACGGCACCGCCGAGCATTGCCGCTGTGGTTAGCCCCAAAATGGTCACGACGGGGATCATGGCATTTTTCAAGGCATGGTTAAACAGGATAAATCGTGGTTTCACCCCCCGCGCAATGGCGGCTTCGACGTAATCGGACTGAAGGGTTTCGTGGAGGTTAACCCGTACAATGCGCTCGAATACGCCGCTGATCACAATGCCAAGGCTGGCGGCTGGTAAAACTAAATGTTGCAGACTTGCCCAAAAGACGGGCCATTTGCCTTTGAGGATGGCATCAATGGTATAGAGTCCCGTGACTGTGGCGGGGGGATCAAGGCTGACGGGTAATCTTGCGCCAATGGGCAGCCAACCCAATTGGACGGAGAAGATTAGTTGTAAGATCATGCCCACCCAAAACAGGGGCAAAGAGTAGGTAATAATCCCGAATAAGCGTCCAGCTATGTCCCATTTGGTGTTGGGGCGTAGGGCGGCAAAGATCCCGACGGACAGTCCCACCACTACGGCGATCGCCATAGCATAGATAGCAAGTTCGGCGGTGGCAGGAAAAAATGACTGAATGATTTTCCAGACGGTTTGCCCGCGATCGGCGATGGATTTGCCTAGGTTAAATCGGGAGAGGTCCCCCATATAGTCGAGATACTGTTGCAGGAGTGAGCCGGACAAGCCCAATTGTTGCCGCACGGCGTTTTTGAGTTCTAGGGGGGCACGGACTCCCAGCACGGCATCGACGGGGTCCCCTGGGGTGGCTCGCATTAGCAAAAATACGACGGAAGCCACGAGCCAGAGCATCACCGGCGCAAGCAGCAAGCGCCAGATCACATAGGATATGAGGGACTTAAGACGGGACATAAGGGTTGATTAATCCACCATTAAAGACGGTCGGTAAAGATGGCATGACTTTAACGATCAACCATCATCTTAGGGGATTGATGCTGATCTATGGGTGGTGGTTAGATGAGATTTTTGGTGTGGTGGGGGTTGTGATTATTTTGCAGTATGACGATTGGACACGCTAAGGAAAGGGTGGGAATTCTAGGGAGGGAGCATCTCAACGGCTATTTCTATTGTGCTAAGTATAATTACTCAGCGACTAATTGAGATGCTCCCAGTTGGAACTAACTGTTGAGCAGAATTTTTTAGATTCTTGGCAAGTCCTTGCTGAAAGTAATCTTCCTAAAACTGAAGAGACTTTAGATAAGCAATCACTGTTTGATTGATTTTTTGAGAGGAGATCGCATTTTTTTTGATTAATAGGCGATCATTGTTTGGTGATTTGAATGGTGGGGCGATCACTGTTTGTGACGATTTGGATAAAGCTATAATTTAGATTAACGTCTAGGTGAAAAATCTTATGAGCCAAACTTTAATACTAGAGTTAAATGACCAATTTTTTGCCGCTATCCATCAACAAGCCGAGAGTATTGGCATCCCCGCAGAAAACTTAGCTGTAAAACTTCTACAGCAAAATTTTTCTCAAATGTTTAACATTTTACCGACTGATGCCGAAAAAACTATTAGAAGAGCAAAATTTGAGCGTCACTTTGGAGCGATCGATCTAGAAATTGATATAAATCTAGACAACGACAGTATTGACGCGGATTTAGCTAAGGAAAGTGCAGTTAAAAAAAGTCTAAATGGACAACCCTAATTATTGTTGACTCCCAAGCCACGAAAAATACTTGTAATGCTGGTGTGGATTCCAAAGGTTTTTGCTCTTACAAAGCGACCAATGGTATCAAACGCCATTTAGCGATTGATTCACTGGGATTTCCGTTCTTTACCCACTGCACTAAAGCCAGTGTATCGGATGACCAAGGTTTGATTGAAATGTTTGAGCAAAACATTGATTATTTCAAATCAAAACCTGTCAATATTCCCAAGATTACAGTAATGGTTGATCACGGATACAATCCTGAATATTTAACCAAAGAGTTAGAGAGAATTTATCCTCAGATTATGACCAAGATTAGGTTTAAGGTTGCACCGAAAATATCTAAGCAGGAAAAACAAGCTCAAGGAACATCTGGGTTTGTGGTTATTCCTATGCGTTGGATTGTCGAAAGAAGTAATGCTTGGGTTGAGAGATGCAAAAGTCTGGTTAAGAACTTTGACAGAACTTTAGACAATGCTAATGCTAGACTCAAGCTTTGCTTTATCAGGCTTATCCTTAAGCCTCTTACTAAACTTCCTAAGATATCAAATGGGTTCTATACTGTCGAGTATGGTGGTAGGTCTTTTGGTAAATCAGCCCAATTACATCCTTGCTTCAGTTGGTAGAATATGGTTGCTGAGCCTGTCGAAGTATGCCATTCAAGATTTCACGTTTTGTCCATTCTGGTGGTCTTGTCTTCTTTTTCTTTAGTAATAGAGGTTCAATCATCTCCCACTCCTTATCGCTTAAATCACTTGTATATCCCATTGAGTAACCTCTTTGTCTTTTTCTTAAGATATCAAATGGATTCTATACCTAAAACCGGAAGTTCTCCCCTAAATAATACTTCCGCACTTGAGGATCTTCTGACAATTCGCGACTGCTACCAGCGGCTAAAATCTCCCCATCCCGCATGATATAAGCCCGATCAATAATTGCCAAAGTTTCCCGCACGCTGTGATCCGTAATTAAAATCCCCATATTCCGTTCCTTGAGGGTGTTAATGATAGTCTGAATTTCCCCCACAGCAATGGGATCAATCCCAGCGAAAGGTTCATCTAATAAAAGAAACTTCGGACCTTCTTCACCGACAGCAAGGGCGCGGGCAATTTCCGTGCGGCGACGTTCCCCCCCCGAAACTTGAATACCACGGGAATTAGCGATTTTAGTTAAACGGAATTCTTCGAGTAATGTGTTTAATCTTTGACGGCGTTTACTGGGGGGAACGGCAGTCTGTTCCATCACCAAACGCAAATTATCTCTTACGGTCAAATGGCGGAAAATCGTGGCTTCTTGGGCAAGGTATGCCATGCCGAGCCGTGCCCGTTGGTGAATCGGTAAGCGGGTAATATCGCGGTCGTCTAATTTAACAATTCCTGTGTCAGGCTGGACTAAACCTGTAGCTAAATAGAAAGTAGTCGTTTTTCCAGCACCGTTGGGACCGAGTAAACCCACCACTTCCCCTTGGGCAACATCAAGACTGACATCTCGGACAATCTGCCGCCGCCCATAGGACTTATTCACATTTTCCAGCACAATTCGCATAAATCATCCTAAATCCTAATTCTGTCAGTATGCATTCTGTTCAGTATGACGGTGGCTTCTCTTAGCGGCGCGGTGGTGTGTTAGTCCAATCTTTAAAAGCAGGTTTGACCTGTTCGACAGGAGTAGTAGCAGTGGCGGGCGTTTGATTGGCATCACGATCGGGCACAACATACACCGTTTCCACTTGGCGATCGCCCGTTGGTGTGGCGAGGAACCGCCCTTCACTAACCAAATACGTCACGGTTTCTGCCCGAATGCTATTGACCCCTTGCTGCGTAATCACCACCCCACCGGATAAAACAATGCGCTGTTCTTGGGAAAAATATTGCGCAGTGGCAGCGGTGGCGGCAACTTGTCGCGCTGGATAATCTAAACGCACATTGCCCCGCGCTGTAATCACACCAGTTTTAGCATTAGCTTCTTGGACATCCGCCCGAATTGTCAGAGCGCCGGAAGTTGCCCCAGAATTGGTCCCTGTAGGTTGTGCTGCCAGTGGAGCCGTCCCGATCAAGTTGCTTATGGAGGTACTGATCGAATTGTCTGGTTTATTCTGTGAGGCACTGGTAATCGAGACTGGTTGCTGTGCTTGACTCAGGGAAATGTCCACGTTCACGCCTTGGGGCAGATGTGACCCAGCCGATAGCACAAGGCTGAGGGCAAAAGTAATACCAAAAGTAATACCAAAGGGCAAGATCCAGCGGCGCATGATTTTAGGTAGAAGCACTACGGCGGTTCGTTTGTGAATGATACAACTCTACAATAGCGTCTACCACTTCGGGGATGGTCATGCCATCGGTGACTAAAAGTGTGGCATCAGCGGCTTGGCAGAGGGGCGACACGGCTCGATTACTGTCCATATCATCCCGTTGGGCGATACTGGCTTCTAGTTCGGCTAAATCAGGGACGGGCTGCCCTTGTTGAGCTAAATCTGCCTGTCGTCGCCGTGCCCTTTCCGCCACCGTTGCAGTTAAGAAAATCTTCACCTCAGCATCAGGGAAAACTTTTGTCCCAATATCACGACCTTCCATGACTACGCCCCCCTGTTGTCCCATGAGTTGCTGTTGAGCGACGAGGGTTTCGCGGACTGCTGCCTGGGCTGCAATCACTGAGACTAAACCAGTGACCTCAGCGGTGCGAATGGCGGTGGTCACTTCGTTGTCATTGACAAAAACCTGAGTTGGTTGGTCTGGTGCGCTGGGTGGGCGTAAAGTAAGACGCAGATCCGGTAATAGTGCCGCTACCTGTGTTTGATCCTCCGGCGCAATGCCCGCTTGCAACACTGCCCAAGTTACGGCGCGATACATTGCCCCCGTGTCGAGAAATAGTAGCCCTAACTTTTGGGCAACTTGTTTCGTTACCGTAGACTTACCGGCTCCGGCGGGTCCATCAATGGCAATGATTGGCTGTCTGGCTGTCATGTTTTCTAAGCTCAACTTGATTAACCCACGTCTAACAAAACGTATCTAATAAAAGGCATCTAACAAGACACGTTAAAACACGTCCAATAAAATATTATCAATCAGCCGCGCTTTGCCCAATTTTGCTGCTACTGCCACCATGATCCGTTCCCCTTCGGGTAATTGATCGGTAATGGGAGTCAGGGTTGCTGCGGTGACGATCTCAATGTAATCAATGACAAATCTGGGTAATGATTCCGATGCTGACGATTTAGGAAAATCCTGATCGTTATGGCAATCACCATTATGTAAATCACTATGCAGATCATTCATAAACAGATCATAGAGTACCTGAACCCGTCGTTCCCCCTGATTAACAGCAGTCGCAATCCGTTGCAAACCACGATATAAACCAGGGGCGATTTGCCGTTCTGCTGGCGTGAGGTAGACATTCCGCGAACTCAAAGCCAAACCGTCCGACTCCCGCAATGTCGGCACAGGCACGATTGCCACTGGTAAATTAAGCTGTGCCACCAGTTGGGTAATAATCGCCACCTGTTGCCCATCCTTTTGCCCGAAATAAGCCTGATCCGGCTGAATAATATTCAACAACTTGGTAACAATGGTCGCCACCCCCACAAAATGCCCTGGACGACTACGCCCACATAAAACCTCAGTCATTGCCGGAGGTGGCATCACCTGCACCTGCTGTCCAGCGGTCAACTCGTCAACTTCAGGCACAAAAACCGCTGTTATGCCCCATTGCCGACACAGAGCGAGATCCGCTGCTAGTTGGCGGGGATAACGATCCAGATCCTCATTTACGCCAAATTGAAGCGGATTGACGAAAATACTCAAGATAGTGCAAGGATTTTCCTGAATTGCTTGGGCAGCCAATGAGCCATGTCCTTGATGTAATGCCCCCATAGTTGGCACTAAACCAATCTGATGCCCTTGTTTTTTTTGTGCCACAACAAAATCCCTAGCCTCCTTGATTGTCCGCAAAATTATGGGACTTTCAGAGGAACTAGGGGATGAATCGGCTAGAGAAGCCATTGAATTGGTTATTTGATTAATTGCTTGATGAGTTGCTGGGTCGGTCACAGGTTGAGCCAAAAGTTATCAAAGTATTTGAGACGAATATCAATCAAATTACCAAGATACCTAATAACAACTACCTGCTAGCAGATCCCAAAACTTCTAGTTTTACCTGAGCCACCCCAGTGGGAATCATACCGATAGAACGAGCCGCACCAGCGGATATGTCAATAATGCGTCCATGTACATAGGGACCACGATCATTGATTCGCACCACAACTGATTGCCCATTGTCCATGTTAATGACCCGCACCAGAGTCCCAAAGGGTAAGTTAGGGTGAGCCGCAGTCATAGCTTCAGGGTCGAAAATCTCACCATTAGCGCTGAGGTTACCCGCAAAACCAGGTCCGTACCACGACGCAATCCCTGAAGCCACCTGCAAAACCTGACCCATAGCATTATTCGCAGTAGGAGGTGCATTCAAAACCGCTGTGAGGGGACTCGCACCACCCATCAAGCGACGGATTAAATTGGCTGACTCCAGCACATCGGTAGATGTTTCTTTAGTAGTTTCTGGCAAACGCACCGACTGATCAAACCGGAGTGTGCCACGCCCCGCAAATCTAATCACAAAATTACCAGATTGCCATTCAGGGGTAATTTTGCTGGCATCTTGCCCCTCACGGTTCATTTGATTAATCAAAGAGGCGACGGCAGCGGCTCTTTCAATGGGATTAGTACTAGCTTGGAGTTTATCTTGGGCAATGGCGGCTTTAACGTCTTTGCTATCCTTCGTTTCTTTGCCGTCTTTGTCCCCTTGGTTGGCTTCCCTGGGTAGATCCTTTGGTAAGTCTTTTTGGCGTGGTTGGCTTTCCCCTTCTACAAATGTCATGACGGGAATACCGCGCACATATACCGTAGCTGCTGGTTTGCCATCAACGGTATGGGCGTAAATTTTCGCTACGTTGGCTGCACTGGCTGCACTGTTACTGGTGTTAGTCCCAGCGCTACTGGTAACAACACTATTTGCGGGGTTACTAACTATGGCATTACTAACTACGGGGTTACTAACAAAACTACTGCTAGAAGGCTTTGGCGAACTAGCCAGAGATGCCACCCTGTTAACGCCATTACCGCCATTATCAGTGGCTTGATTCTTTCCAGTTTGATTACCAATAGCAGTTGGATTACTAGTAACTGGAGAATTAGCACTTTGAGCACTGACTGATTGAGCACTGACTGGGGTTTGACGTAAAGCTGAGCCAACAAATGAGCCGGCTTGCTGACAAGAGTTTGGTTCCTGTTTTTTCGATGCGGTGTCAAGACTTCCTTTTGCTGCCCCATCGCACAAACTTGCAGAATTCGATTTGGATTTAGAGGCAAAAGCCAAGCCAGCAGCAATGGAAGGGCTAGAGAGTGTCGTTACTGAACCAGCAGAAATACTTTGACCGACTGTGTTACCAAATAGAACCGTACCAGCAGCGGGATTTAGAATTTGAACTTCGAGAGGGAATGCTTGTTGAATGTCGCTGGAAGTGCCACTGGTTAAGGTTTGAGAGGATTTATCAGTGATGCTTTCAGCCCCTTGATTGACTAGGGATGAGGTGACAGAGTTGATAATTGAGAGGTTGGAGGTTTGAGCTTCGGCGGCGGCTGAATGTCCGGCAAATACTGCGCAAAATGACAGCAGCAGGCAGGTAGTAGGAGCCGAAGTAAATATCTTTCCGTAGGACATAGGTTGTTTATATGACTTAGTTTTCCTGAGCCGAGGCATGATTACAGGCAGAACTCACAATCAACTGAGTAGCTGTGTCTGTCTGGTATTGCTGATTTCGGTGGTTAGTTATTTCTAAGTTATGATTTAACGAAATTTGTGATTAGCAGAACCAAACCGTGATTGAGAAGCTGTCACGTACTTCCGTGGCATCACCTTAACATGGTGAATAGAAGAATACAAATTTACGCCCAAAGCCTTACACAGAAGAGATTTCAGCCATTCTATCTATTTTGATCCAATCTAGAACTCACATTGAGATTAGAAATACTTATCAGAACCCTGGCATCAACTGTTTTTCCAAGAAAATATCCCCCCAAAGACGTAAAGTTTTTTTGTGTCACAAATCCAATTTTATGCATTGCCAGGGAATTAATTGTTACCTAGCTGAAATAAAACTTGATTTCCTTGGGGATCACTAAGTCAGTAAGTCGCTTGGTCAAGTGATTAGAGGCAATTCATGAGATAGATTTACTGTAAATCTGCCTTTAGATGGATTGTGTAAAAAAAATATATTAGTGTCACTTATTTCTTTTTTTAGTAATGGATACTGAATTAAATCCTGTTAATTAGATCGTTTCAAAGCGAAAGATAGCCATAATCATCAATTTCAGAAGTTAAACGATGATTTATGTCACTCAGTCCCCAAATTAATTGCTGGTTCAGATTTGGTTAGGCAAGTTACGTAATTATGCTTATTGCGTTCTAAGGCAATTGTTATTTCAAATCAGGTTTTAGGTTAATATCATAAACTTGTCGAATATATCTACATATTGACGCAGCAAACAATGGCAAGATGGGGATCACTCATCCAGCGGTCATTGGTGATGTTGCAATCTGCCGTAACTTAAGGAGACAACTAACTAAGAGAGCAAACTAAAGTTTTGCTGATACCAGTCCAAAATGATTTGATTAACCTGGTTTGGTGCGTCATCATGGGCGCAGTGCCCCACATCTGCCAGTTGAATCAGCGGTGCAGCGGGATAATATTTTTGCAGTCGGGGACCTTCTGAAGGGGGAATCGCCCGATCTTTCATACCCCAAATGATTAACAAGGGCTGGGCTGCATCTTGGAGTAAGCCTAAAGCTTGGATCAAACTGGGGGAATAATTGGGCTGATCCAGGCTTAACCCCAGACAAATAAACGCGGCAAGGGCATCGGGGTCACGGGCAGGACGGGCAAAACTTTCAACCAAGTCCGCATCCACCCGCGTGGGATCGGTGTAAGCCACCATCCCTAAAGCCTTCTGTAGAGTTTGGGGTTGACGAAGCCAATTAAACAAAGGTTTTGCCAAGAGACGATATAAAACGGCTTTAGTCCAACGCTGCACTGGACGCAATGGCGGCGGAATCATCGCTTCAATGGCAGAAATATCCGGCAAACTAATGGCAACCGCCCCCCTAGCCATAGCTGGGTAACGGGCAGCGGCAATCACTGCCACCAATGCACCGATGGAATTACCAGCTAAAACTATCGGTACACCTATATACGTACGCCAGAAATCATAAATTTGCGTCACCCACAGGTCGATGGTATAGGCGATGGCTGGTTTTGCGGAACCACCAAATCCCAGTAAATCTATGCCATAACTGGGGACATCGTGAGCTAAAGCCGGAAAGTTATCCCGCCACTGGTCTAAGGCTGCCCCAAATCCGTGAATTAGTAAAAACGGTGGCTGATCAGGGGTAGATTGAGGTGAAGCAAGGTTCATTTTGGGGCGATACACCCCATAGCGAATCCGCCAGCCACGCCAATGCCAAGTATGGGTACACAATCGCGAGTTGGGGGAATTTGCCATGGGTATCTGATAAAGATTTAGTGATTCACAAACACAAGATTGAGATGGTTTAACAGGAACGTTAGGGAATTAACCTAAACCAGAACTGAGGCGGGTCCAGTAGGATTCATACATCTGCAAAACGCTCTGATCTAATTTGGTAATCCGACCACTGCGCTTTTCAAACTGTGGGCTGGGTTGCCATGCTGGAATACTACGGAGATCCTCAGGAATTTTGGCACGGGCGGGACGGTTGGTAGTACCAAAGCTATTAGCATCGCTGATTTTGGCGGCAATTTCCGGACGCATCAGATAATTAATCCAAGCATGGGCTGCATCAGGATTGGGGGCACTGCGTAAAATTGCCACGGTGTCGGTCCAAATGGAAGTCCCAGACTGGGGCAAAATATATTTAATATTGGGATCTTGCCGTGCCACCCGAATCCCATCGCCGGAATAGACCATGCAAGCCATCAAATCACCAGAAACAAGCATATCTTTCCAAGCGTCACTGGTGAAGTTGGCGATCGCTGGCATTAGTTCCCGTAATTTATTGAAAGCCTGTTTGATTTTGGCTTCCTCTTTGGCATTGTATGAATAACCCAAAGTGTGTAAACCCATGCCCAAAACTTCGCGAGGGTCATTGACTAGGGTGATCCGTAATTTGTCTTTGTATTCCCAAAAGTAATTCCAATCCTTGGGTTCTTCGCCAATTAGAGAACTCACAATTTTAACATTATAAGCGATTCCCGTCGTTCCTAAACTCAAGGGGACACTGTGTTTGCCGCCCACATCATAGGGAGTACGGAGGAATTTAGGATCAATATTTTTGATGTTACTGAGGAGGCTGTGATCTAGGGGCATGAGCAGATTTCGTTCCACCATTTGCGACACCATATAATCACTGGGATAAATTACGCTGTAGTCTAAGCGTCCACCATTGGCTAATAACTTCGCTAAGAGAACTTCATTAGAATCATAGGAGTCACCTTTTACTTGAATGCCAGTTTCTTCGGTGAAGCCTTCCATAACTTCTTTGACCTCATCGCCGACATAGGTTGCCCAACCGTAGATGTAAAGGGTTTTCTGGCTTTTAGGATCGAGTTTGGCATCGGTTTTAGGGGCTTCTTCGGCTTTGGTATTGTCTTCTTTTCCGCTCTCAAAAATACCGCAGCCGCCTAAGGTTTGGGCTAAACCCACTGCACCAGCGGCAACTGTGCCATATTTGGCATACTGAAGGCTCTTTTGTAATAAACTGCGTCGAGATAGGCTCATAGTTTTTTACACTGTCTTTTATGCTGGCAGGGTTTGAGAAAGGTTTCTGGGGCAGGCTTGGGGGATTTAGGGCAAATGGTGATTGATCTATGGGTCATAAGTTAGCATAGGAGATGGCAAACTTGGGAGAATGTAATCTTGTTTGGCTTTTTAAATAAAAAACCCGATAACCTGATCGGTGAAACCTTGGACAAGCGCTATAAAATTACCAAGCGGCTGGGGGCTGGTGGTTTTGGTGATACTTATTTGGCGGTGGATCTGCGGTCAAAAAATAACCTTCAGCGGGTGGTGAAGCATTTACAGCCGAAGGGTTTGTCGTCTAATGAAAGGGATTATGTGCTGCCGAAGTTGCGGGATTTGTTTGAGCGCGAGAAAACGGTTTTAGAGGCTTTGGGGGAGGCTCATCCTTACAAGCAGATCCCGCGCATGATCGATCACTTTGAGCAGTGGAATGAATTTTTTTATGTGCAAGAGTTCATCAATGGCAAGACTTTAGATGATCGTGGTCATGGGTATATGTCCCAACGGTCTGAGGCGGATGTGAAGCTTTTACTAGTGGACATTTTAGAGGTTTTGGCGTTCGTGCATCAAAAGTCTGTGGTGCATCGGGATCTCAAGCCGCAAAATATCATGCGTCGCACTGCGGATCAAAAGATTGTCTTGATTGACTTTGGCGCGGTGAAAGATTTGAGTAATATCGGTTTGAACCGCAATAATCGACCTAATTCTAGTTTGGTGATCGGCACACCTGGGTATATGTCACCAGAACAAAAAGAGGGTAAGCCGCAGTTAGCCAGTGATGTCTATGCGATTGGGGCGCTGGGGCTTCATGCATTAACAGGAATAATGCCCACAGATTTATTCAATGCCGACATTTTGGCGTTTGAATGGATGCACCGCGTTAGGGTGAGTCCAGAGTTTGCTGCGGTTTTAAATAAGATGGTGACTTAGCCAATGCTTGATATTCCAAAGCAATATGTTTTTGATTACCAGCATCGTCCCCTTGCAGTGCAAATCCCTATGGCTGTATAGTATAATCAGGTCGAAAGTAATCCTAGAAGGCTTTATCTAAAATCAAAAAATCTATTTAACCAGAATTTTCTTCACTATATGATACTAGAACTCTTTAAATTCAATGCCAACGGAGCAATGATAACTAGAAAACTTCTTGTGAATATTTTTTTGACGGCATCCACAGTATTTTTCTATCCTTGCTCAGTTAGTGGAGAAACTATTAGAAATCAAAACATTAATTCAGAATCGCCAAAAGTTCAGCCTCAACCCACTAATGAAAACAAAACTGTTGTTATAAATTTCTCTGTGGGTGTTAGTAAGGAATCTGTTACATTACTAATGCAAACCGTTAGTAACTTCATGAGTGCGGGGCATAAAGATTTTCTTTTGTTGATAAATTCTGATGGTGGAGACACTGAGGCAGGTATTGCTGCTTATAACTATCTTTCTAGTCTCCCAGTTACCATAAGAACTCATAATATCTCTTCTGTTAAGTCAGCAGCGACTGACATTTATTGCGCAGGAAGTTACAGAACGGCATCTCCTAATAGTGTTTTTCTCTTACACAACAGTACTGTAACTTATAGGTCTGACTCTACTGTTGGTCAGATTAATGGACTCAATCAGTGGTATAGATTTTTACTCAATTCTAGGCTTAAAATATTCTCCATTTGTGCAGGTATTTCTGAAAAACAGTCCAAAGATATCTATGATAACGAATCAGTTTTTAATGCTTCTGAAGCGAAGAATGTAGGCTTTGTCAATGAAGTTAGAAATGTTAAGATCGAGAGCAATGTCATTTTTGTCAATTATGACTTATTCAAAAGATAGGATCGTTAGTTTGAGATTTGATTAGGGGCAATCAGAAATTTTTTGGATAAGAACTGGCTGTAACGGTTATGGCAAAAGATCTGTTTCATCAGGCGGTAAAGAGAGCTAGATAAAGATGGCAGGGGATACCTGAAACCTTTTTGATAGAGACTTTAGCTGCTTAACAGTCAGATCTTGTTCACCATTGATTATTGCGGCAATCATTTCCGGCGTACCAATCTCCGGCAAATCGGCTAACCCTAATTCGTGTTCTTCCATCAAAAACTCCATCATCTCAGCCCCACTACTATCAGGTATTGGGTAATTCTTTGCTTCATATGTATGAATTAGAATCCCCAGAGTATCTAACAATTCATAAAGAGGATTTTGCTCATCAGTACCCACTTCGTCGATTAGAGCATTTAACCTCTCAATCGCGAGATCATACTCATGTTCGTCACGAATTGAGAAAATTGGACAAAGAACCTCCCAAGATACCCGCACATCTTCTGTAAGTAAACTCATTTCTTCCAGCCTCCTTTGTCATATTCCAGATGAGTCAATACATGACGGACATAAATTTTGTCACGATTAAAGTGGACTGAGGCGATTAGGCGATACTTATTGCCACCAATATTGAAAACCATTAAATCACCCACTTGATCCACACTGGGAAAAACAGAACGCAGGTTAGCGAAGTTGCCAAAACTCTGTGTATCCATAATCTTAAACCATCTCATCAATGGGATCTGGCTATCAGGATGCTTTTCCCAAAACTGACGTAAAATCTTCTTGCTAATGACATGCATATCTCGTCAATTTAGGGAACTGCATAAATTTATGATCCTCAAGTCTAAAACTCCTCTAACTATTCCGTCACCACCTTAGGCAAAGCAATACTATCCTCAGGAATCCAAGAAACATAAACCTGACTGCCCAACGGCGGAATCCGATCCCCTTGGTGATTGGAACGCACCAACCGCACCCGAATCGGTGGCACATTTTCTGAAGTATTCAAATCCACAATAAATTGGGAATGATCGCCGCGATATAACACATTATTCAGAATGCCGCGATAGACGTTATAGGGCTGATTGGGATATTCCAAAGACATGCGAATCTTTTCCGGACGGACACTAATAATAGCTTCCGGTTGCACTTCCCAAAATGGCGGCTTATGGGCAACCACTGCCAAACCAGTAATGGAACGCAATTCTAAAAATGCGCCATCCTGCTCAATTACACGACATTCAAATAAATTCGTTTCACCGACAAAATCCGCCACAAATGACGTAGCTGGGGTGTCATAAACTTGGCTTGGTGTCCCCACCTGTTCCACCCGCCCCTGATTCATCACCGCGATTCGGGTCGAAATGGCAAGGGCTTCTTCCTGGTCATGGGTCACCATAATGAATGTCGTACCCAAGTCATACTGCAAATTAGACAATTCCACCTGCATTTCCTTCCGCAGTTTGAAGTCCAAAGCTGCCATCGGCTCATCAAGTAAAACCACCTTGGGACGATTTACCAGTGCCCTCGCTAAAGCCACCCGTTGCTGTTGCCCCCCCGACAGTTGCCGAGGATAACGGTGAATCATCTGCTCTAACCGCACCTTACGCAAGGCATCTTTAATTCTCGTGTCCGCTTCAGCCTTGGGGACATTTTTGACCCGCAACCCAAAGGCGACATTTTCGTAAATGGTCATGTGACCAAACAGGGCATAACTCTGAAAAACGGTATTTACAGGACGGCGGTAGGCAGGCACAAACGTCATGGGTTGCCCCTGAATCAACACATCCCCTGCGGATGGCTCCTCAAACCCTGCCACTACCCGCAACAGAGTAGTTTTGCCACAGCCCGATGGTCCTAAAATACTAAACAACTCACCGCGCTGGACTTCTAGATCCACACCTTGCACAGCAGTTGCTGCACCATACATCTTATAAATTTTCTTTAGCTCCACATCGGGGATCGCACCCCTAGCCGGACTATTACTTTTGAGGATGTTCAACTGCGCCATAGTTTGACTGCGCCATTAGGGGGGAATTGGACCAGAGAGTAATTCAATCAACTGCGTCTAAAGGAAAACTGTCGCCTCAATTAGGACGGCTACAGTTACTGTGAAAATATAGCAGATCGATTGCAAATATCTAGACCTAGATCTAAATCATGATTTGCCAAAGGCTGAAGTACCCTCAACGAATGATAGTGACGGCTCAATTCTGATTCACTACCCTCTTGCAGTTAGTCTCAGTAGTATGTGGGATTTTTCACTCCTAAAATTTTACTCCGAAACATGAAGACAGCTAGGAGTAAATCTTAAGGATTGGCACTAAAAAATTAACTTCTCCATTAACCAGAGGATTTGCTCTACCATATATTCTGCAATGCTATCGTTTGTTGACCGCAGCCAACTGGTAAAATCTCCCTGGAAATGGTACGCCCTGGAAATGTCAGAAACCAACAATTACACCAGAAAATTGAGCACCCAGAGATTCTGACCAATCCTTCAAAACATCGAAAAGACAGCCCAACAGCACCTTCTTATCAGATAGATTTCAGTTTATGATCCAAAATCTCGCCCTGACCAAAGCTAAAGACCATGCTCGGGATTTAGTCTCCCGTTATCGTCATCAAGCAGACTTTTTGGCGATTCGGCTAGAATGCTCCCAAGGGGTGGATATTCTCCTCCGTAGTAATTTGGTGGAAAATCTCAGTACTGGGACTTCTATCGGCGGACAGGTGCGGGTTTGTCATCAAGGGGGCTGGGGGTTTGCGAGTTTTAATCGCCTTGCTGATTTGGAACAGCGGGTCCAAGAGGCGATCGCCGCTGCGCACCAAGTGGGGGACGATGAAACCACACTGGCGGAAATTGAACCCATAGAAGCCGTAGTAAATTTAGTCAGTCAAGATCCACAGGCGGTGAGTTTGGCAGACAAAAAAGATTTATGCCATCACTACGCCACAGTTTTACAGGAGGTCTCCCCCCAGATTGTCAGTACCTCGGTGCGTTACGGTGACTGTACCCAACAGGTATTTCTGGTCACTTCCGAAGGAACTTGCATCGAACAAACTTGGGCGGATTGGGAAATGCGGTTTGGGGCAACGGCACGGGATGGGGACCAAGTACAAACAGGACGGGAAACCATTGGCTCACGCCGAGGCTATGGGGATTTACTCAACTTAGAAGAATCAGTCAAAGCAGCAGCAGGTCGGGCGGTGTCAGCTTTGACTTTACCTGTGGTGACTGGTGGCGTGTATACGGTGGTGATCGATCCAATTTTGGCAGGATTATTTGTCCATGAAGCCTTTGGGCATTTGTCCGAAGCGGATATGCTCTATGAAAATCCCGATATGTTAGAGACAATGTATCTAGGGCGGCGCTTTGGTAATAGCGATCTGCAAATTTTTGATGGAGCGGCTCCGGCAGGACATCGCGGTAGTTATGCCTATGATGATGAGGGGGTGGCAGCAAGTACGACACAACTAATTGCCGATGGGGTTTTGGTAGGACGGCTTCATTCACGGGAAACCGCTGGCAAATTAGGCGAAAAACCCACTGGTAACGCCCGCTGTTTGGACTACCACTATTCGCCCTTAGTGCGGATGACCAACACCTGGATCGGACGCGGTAATACCCCAGTAGCAGATTTAACCAGTGATATTCCCCTGGGGGTTTACGCTAAAAACTGGCAAGGGGGCATGACCAATGGCGAAATGTTTACATTTACCGCTGGGGAAGCATGGATGATTCGCGGTGGACAAATTGCTGAACCAGTGCGAGATGTCACCCTTTCTGGCAATGTCTTTCAAACTTTGGCAGATATTGAAGCAATTGGGGATGACTTTGGCTGGGATGAGTCTGGCGGCTGTGGCAAGGGTGGACAGAATGGTTTAGCCGTAGGTTGTGGTGCGCCAAGTTTGCGGATTCGGAACGTAGTAGTTGGCGGTGAAGCGGATGGAGTGGCTTCATGACGACTGTAGATCCTATGGATGACAATGGTTTATCCGGTTTACCTGCCCCCCTGATGCAACCCTTAGAATTACCCACACCGGAATCAAAAACTGAGTTTAAGCCCCATATTTTGATTGTGGAAGATGATGTCAAAATTAGTCAGGCGCTGCGTCTGTTTATGCGGGTGTGGGGCTATCAGGGCACAGTGGTCAATAGTGGTGATTTTGCTTTAGATTATTTTGTTAGCTGTTTTCCTAATACCGACACAAATCAAGACACAGCAGAATCCACTGGTTTACCAGTAGATCTGGTTTTGATGGATATTAAACTGCGGGGCAATTTAGATGGCATTGAAACAGCGCTGAAAATTCATGAGTGTTGTGATGCCCATGCTGTGCCACCAGTGCCAATCATCTTTCTGTCAGCCACCGATGAACCGACTATCTTCCAACGGGCCATCAGTACTAATCCCTACGGTTTTTTGAATAAGCCGATTAATTATGCCGATGTCCGCACGATGATTGCCCTGGCTTTGCATCGCCATCGCCAAGAAAGGGAACAGATTCAGAATTTTACTAGTGAAATTGATCAAGAACGGGATCTCCATGATTTAAATACCCGTCTTTTGGCAATGTTGCACCACGAATTAGCGACACCGCTTTCTGTGATTCGGCTATTGGTCTGGCAATTTCAGAACAATGACACCATGCCATCATTAACCCAAGGGAATCTCTCAGACCAGAATCTGACGGAAATGCGCTTAGTAGAATTACCCAAACTGAATCGCATTGAACAATCTTTGCAGGATGTGAATTGGCTCTTGGATCAAGTTAAATCCATGAATCGCCTGGGCAAAAACCAGTTAGTAGTCAATGGTGAAAAGTTCTTAGCAATCAACTATTGCCGTGATCGGCTCAAGTCCCTGAGTAATTTGCACGGTGGTAAATACACCCTAGAAGTGACCAGTACTAGCGATGATTACCTGTTATGTTTAGATCGGCAGATTCTCTGGCATATCCTGAGTAATTTGGTTTCCAATGCAGTGAAATATTCTCCAGAAAATAGCACGGTTCAGGTTGATCTCGAACCTACCCCAGATGGTTTCACGTTGCGGGTGACAGATCAAGGCATTGGTATTCCTGCCGACGAGCAAGACCAGATTTTTGAACCATTTAAACGGTGTCGTAATGTCAACGGCTCTAACCATCAAGGGGGCATCAAGGGGTTGGGCATGGGGCTTTATATTGTCAAACAAGCTGTGATTGCCCATGACGGTACGGTGACCTTGAGTAGTAAACTAGGTCAAGGCAGCACCTTCACCGTGTACTTGCCGAATCTTGATGAAACTAAGGGTATTGGGTGATGGAATTTGAGCCTGCTTATAACCGTTATGCCATCGCGTCCTTGAACCAGCGTTTAGGGGCTTTGATTGTGGATTTTTTAAGCTGCTGGTTTTTAGCGGAACTGTTGCAGGCGATTTTGACGATTACCACTTCCGCCACGTTGCAGTTTTTTGCCTTTTTGGTGATGTGGGTCATTTTTCGGGTATTTGTGGCGGCGAAGTCTCAGGGGCAAACCTTTGGGCGCTGGCTGATGAGCGTGCGCATTGTCGATGCCCAATATGGACGCACGGCAACGGTGGGGGCATTATTCGCCAGGGAAGCAGTAGTTTTTATCTGTTCCCTAATTCTCTTGAAGACGATTACTTCCACTTTAATTGTCTTCGCTTGGATTCCCTTTGTAGCAGATGCAGCCCTTGCCATTGCCGACGGTGAAACGCGCCAAACCATTCATGATCGACTAGGGGGCACAATTGCGATTCAGAGTCGGCGCGGCTTCGCATTGCCCACAAAAATTACAAACTTCTTAAATCAAGCTGGAGAGAAAGCCGCCGAATTTTATGGAGATCGGGAAGATGAACCATTGGGAAATCAGCGCCGGAGTAATCGTCGGGGAAATAACGAATCTTGGGAAAATTCCAATGGGCGGTCCAGTCGCGCTCCATCGGCTCGGTCCCAGGCTGGAAATAGTCGGCGGCGATATGCCCAGCGGGATCTATGGGATGATATGGCGGCAAGTAATCAGAATGATTTCAGTGATGATGGGGACAACTGGGATGATTCTAGTTCCATTGAGCCACCATCACGACAACGGAATAATTTTAGAGATAGTAGCTTAAATAATATTGATGCAGATGTGGATCAACCAGATGACTTTGGTTCCGATGATAGTTGGAATCAGGAACCACCGCCCCAGCCTTCAGCGCGTCGTCCGCGTCGGGGGAGAAGACCGAGAGGGGGGAATTAAGAGATCATTAAGGGGATAATTAATAGGGATAATTAATAAGGTTTCGATCACCACGTCTACCAAGATTGAAACTATCCAACATCCAGAGGGCGAGAGCTTTACTGTATTTCCCTCTGAAAGCCGCCTTGGTAAAGGCTAAACAGAGCTGAACAGACTGTATCCTACTTTGATCTTGTTTGATTATGGCTAAGAACAAGTGTCAAAGGGGAATAGAGCAAAAGGGTCTACAAGAGACCCAATTCTTACTCTAGAAATTTTTGAGAATTTTCAAACTACCGTTGATGGTGTAACTTGGCGCTCAAAAATATGCAGT